>JAQCNR010000166.1 GCA_028274925.1 Halovenus sp. | reverse complement strand
TGCCACTCTCGCAGGGAGTTTCTGCTCTTCGATGGCCGCCAACACTTCGTTGCCCGAGACAACCGGCATCCGCCGGTCCAGCAGGATGACATCGTACTCCGGCGAGAGTGTCTCCAGTGCCTGTTCGCCGCCATAGGCAATGTCGGTGTCGTACTCGGGGATATACTCGGCGTACATCTCCGCGAGGCTCTCCTCGTCTTCGACAATCAGGACCCGAATCTCCTCGCCGTCGCGTGTCTCGTGGTCGGGTGGCTGATTGGGCACGGCTCTAATCTATCTTCCGGTTGTGTCCGGGCGTATATAATACCCCTGAGACTGCCCGGTCAGGTCCAGTTGTCCAGTCCTGTCTGCACAATCGCGTCCTCGATGCGCTCGAAACCGCGCGCAACTTCATCAGCATCGACGCCCCACTGCTCGACGACGAATTCGCGGGCGGCGGCTACGTCGGGGTCGACTGTCGTCTCGGGGTCGACATCGACCACCGCAGGGTCGAGAAACAGTTGGCGAATCCGGTCGGCGTGGTCGATTGCTTCCTCGCGAGCGTCCAGCACCGCAAACAGGTCGCCGTGCTCGTTCAGCAGCGAGACGGCTGTCTTCGGCCCGATGCCCGAGATACCCTCGTTGAAGTCAGTGCCACAGAGAATCGCAACGTCGACGAGTTGCTCCCAACTCAGCCCGTGTCGGTCGAGTGTCGCCTGCAGGTCCATGCGCTCGGGGTTGCCCTTGCTGGTCAACTGTCGTAGCGTCAGCGGCGCGCCAAAGAGCAGGGCGTCGTAGTCTTCCGTCCCGGCATAATTGACGACATCGTTCCGGGCCATGTGTGCACACTGGGCCTCGCCCTCTGCCGGCGCGTCGACGACCGGCACGTCGAGCAGTTCGAGCAGTTCTCGGGTCGTGTCGACGATGGTGTCGGTGAGGCGCTGGGTGCGAGATTCGAGACGGGCCACGGCGACGGAATCGCCGCGCTCGCGGGCGGCCTCGAGGTCGTCTTCGTACTGTTCGCGCTGCTGGCGACGCTGCTCGACCTCGTCGTCTTTGAGTTCGGTGACGGCGCCGTCGAAGACGAATATCGGCGTCAAATCGTGCTCGAAGAACTTCGGCAGGCCCTGTACGACGCCGATGAGATTCGCCACCTCGGTCCCGTCGGCAGTCGTGTATGCGTCCTCGCTGGTCCACTTCACGGTCGTCGTCAGATACCGGTACAGCCAGTTGTGTGCGTCGACGGCGACCGTCGAGCCAGCCACCTCCTCGAACGTAATCTCCTCGATAGCGGCGAGGTCGCGCAGGTCGGCATTTCCCATACTCCTCGTAGGAGCGAGGGTCGCTTGAATCTCCCGGGACGCAAACCGGTCGATGTTTGTGCGCCGCTGTTGTTCGTTCGGGCATGGACGTCTACGGACTGATCGGTAACCCGGTCGGCCACTCGCTGTCGCCGCCGATGCACGAGGCTGGCTACGAACACTGTGACATTGACGCCCGCTACGTCACCTTCGAGCCGCCAGCCGACGGCGGTGCCGCGGCGGTCGAAAGCGCCGCACAACTCGGCGTTGCCGGGCTGAACGTCACCATCCCGTTCAAGCAGGACGTGCTCGAGGCGGTCGACCCTGACCCGCTGGCCGAGCGCATCGGCGCGGTCAACACCATCGACTTCCAGACTGACCCACCGACGGGGTACAACACCGACGCAATCGGGGTCGTTCGCGCACTCGAACACCACGACGTTGCCCTCACCGGGCGAGCAATCGTCGTCGGCGCTGGTGGGGCAGGTCGTGCTACTGCGTTCGGTCTCGCTGACCGCGGCCTGACCGTCGACATCGCCAATCGGACGACGGAGAAAGCCGTTACCCTCGCTGAAGCGGTCACGGACTCCGCAGTGTCGGGAACAGCGACC
>JAQCNR010000161.1 GCA_028274925.1 Halovenus sp. | reverse complement strand
GGAGGTGGCGATTCGGGAGGCGGTGCTACAGGAGGCCGCGATTCACATCGCTGGTGTCGGGCCGCAGTCGGACCGCGAGCGGGAGACAGTGACCGCGAGCAGCATCTTGGAGTTGGTCGACCGGCTCGACACGTTCAACGGCGACGTGTATCTCACTGGGAGCGAGGGGTGGACGCCGACAGCCCGACTTTCTAGACACGATTTCGTGCTCGTCAGGTTCCCTGAGCCGGGGATCGACCTCCGCCGACACATCTGGGAGCGACGGGCTGCAGAGCTGCCGGACGACGTTGACCCGACGGAGTTGGCCGGGACGTTCGAACTCTCACAGGGGGAGATAGACGACGCGCTCGCGACAGCGTGGGCAATGGCCGACACCCACCGCGACGATGTCGACGGCATCACGGCGGCGGACGTGTACGCGGGCTGTAAGTCTCAGTCCTCGACGGAGCTCGAACGGCTCGCCGAGCCGATTACGCCGGAGTATACCTGGGACGATATCATGCTCCCGGATGATACCGAACGGCATCTCCGCGAGGTCGCCACGCACATCACCGAGCGGGGGACGGTATACTCCGAGTGGGGGTTCGAAAAGCAGTTCGCGAACGGGCTTGGACTCGTCGCCCTGTTCTCCGGGCCATCGGGAACCGGCAAGACCATGGCCGCGCAAGTCCTCGCGAGCCACGCCGGACTGGACCTCTACCGTATCGATCTCTCGACGGTCATCAGCAAGTACATCGGCGAGACCGAAGAGAATCTCGAACGCATCTTCGATGAAGCCGAGCAGACGAGCGCCATCCTCCTGTTCGACGAGGCCGACGCCGTCTTCGGTGAACGGTCTGAGGTTTCGGACTCGACCGACCGGTACGCGAACGTTGAGGTGAACTATCTGCTCCAGCGCATCGAACGCTACGACGGCGTAGTGTTGCTGACGACGAACTACGAGTCAAACATCGACGACGCCTTTCGCCGTCGAATCAACATGCACGTCGAGTTCAGGCGGCCGGACGAGCAGACCAGACAGGAACTCTGGCGATTGCTGTTCCCCGATGAGACGCCGGTCCGTGAATTGGATTACGACTTTCTCGCCCAGTTCGACTTGGCCGGCGGGACGATTCGCAACGCCACACAGACTGCGGCGTTTCGAGCCGCGAGTAGCGACCAACAGGTTACGATGGCACACGTAGTCCCAGCTGTACAGAGGGAACTGGAAAAAACTGGAAAGCTACTGAACCCTACGGAATTCGGCGAGTACCGCGAGTATCTGACGACGTGAGCGACCCGGTGCGGCCTGTCGGTGTTTCAACTCTCGACTTCATCGTGCTGGGCACTACTGTCTCGTCTTTGATTATTTGAAGCGATATGTCATCGCACACTGTAACGGGTAGTGGTTAGTTTGGAGCTTTGTGCCAGCGAGCGAAACTCTGGAGCCACTTTTCAGCTGTGCTCGGTTCGACGTGACTGAAACAGTTTGAACACGAAGAGTTTCGTCGTTTTACTTCTCTGAAGACACGTTCGATAGCATTCCGATTTCCGTGGCGCTCTGTCTGAAATCGGAGTCCAGCTCGGTGCGCAATGACGTGCTGGCCTTCGGCCGACGAGGGGTCGTATTCACTGTCAGTCTGCCTTCCGCAATTGTTCGACATACTCTCGGAGTGTCGGAATCGGGGCACGGTCGAGGTCGTGGCCGAAGTCGGCTGCCGCGTCGACAAACGCGTCACCGCAGTCTGCGGCTTCCCGACAGAGCGAATCGATGTTGACAACGTAGCCTCGTTCGGCTTCCGGAACGAGGGTTATGTTGGACGGTTCTTGCGGGCGGTGTCGCGCGGCGACGCGGACGTACTCACCCGACAGTCGCTCGAAAGCGTAGGCAAGTCGCGTCGCCTCGATTCCCGCTTCCGCCACGTCGTACCGCTGAAAATTCTCCCCACGAAGTTCCACTAGCGTTTCGAAGAGGTTCGCTAGCTCTGCTGAGAGATAGTCTCCAAAGTACTCGGGTTGCCACTCCTGCCACTCGGACGGGTCCTCATCCCGAAATTGCATTACTCGTGTTCCCTCAACGGTGATACGGTATCCGCCGCGAATCTGTCCTGCCACGGACGGAACTGGGTCAGTCTTTATCGTGGTCGCGATACTGACGCTGGTATGATTTGGAGAAGGCATTTTTGTTCAGTTAGATTTCCGGGTAAGCAGTTATAACGTTTCCATTGCTCGGGAGTCGGCGAACGGTCATCTCATTTACAGCTAAGCCGTTCAGCTTTGGGCCGGAGTACTTGATATTCAGTGGGTCTGAACCGGGAGTGCCGTGCTTCGCTGCGATTTCTATTGCGTCTTTGATTTCATCGGGCCCCATCTCGGGCGGGAACGTTGTCGCCGGGTTGTTTTTGGCTGTAACCTTCGACCCAGGTGCGACGGCGAAGTCTTCGAACCCGTCGACACCGGATTCGACGTGTCGTGCCTCGATGTGGTTGAAACCAGGGCCGTCCAGCGCCACGTCGTCCAGTTCCTTCCATTTGTCTGTCTTGAGCAGAATGACAGTCGTGCCGGTCACGTCGGTGAACGTCTGCTCGATATCATCAGTCGTAAGCGGCTGGGTTAGCTTCCCCGCCCCGTGCTCGATACTGCTGATGTCGTTCAAGTTCTGTTTCGCCTGTTTCCCGAAGTCGGACATCCGCTGGACGTGGACCGTGGTCTCTTCTAGCCGCTGTATCCCGAGTTCACTCCCCTCCATCACTCGTTGTGCAGTCTCCTCGGCCTCGCGTTCGAGTTCCGGGTCAGGGTCAATTTCCAGTTGCACATCCTCCTGGGGGAGCATCGAGACCGCACCGCCGGTCTGTTGGCGGACGTGCGCTAACTCGTGGGCGATGACGTGCTGGCCTTCCGCTGACGAAGGATCGTACTCGCCGCGGTTGAACGCGACGTGGTTCCCGACGGTAAACGCCTTTGCGTTGATGTCCTCGGCGGCTTTGGCCGCTCGCAGACCAGTGTGAACCTGGACGTCGCTGAAGTCCTCGCCCATGCGGTCCTCCATCGTCCGCTGGACTGCTGTATCCAGTGAGTGGCCCGTCGAGGAAACCACCTTGCGGACGCTCTCGGGGACTTGTGCGTCGTCTTCGTCAAGCCCGTCGTGGTACGCGTTGAGCCTGCTGCGATGGACCGAGCGCTCGTTCCACAGGTCGATGTTGTCGGGAACAACGTCGCTGTCGAAATTGTGTGACGCTCCTCGCGACGAGTGGCTGCGCGACGATGTGTTCCGCTGGACCACGACGCCAGCCGTACTCACCTTCCCAGTCCGGGCGTTCGATGTCGAGAGCGTATCAGAGCTGCGTGCCGACTCGTCGGATTTCGCGTTCTACTTCGAGTCGGTCGGTCGAGACCGCATTATCTTGGGTTGTCCTCGGCTGACATTTAATCTTTCCGTGCTAGGACAGGCGATAAATTCAAGCAGACATCAGTTGGAGTT
>JAQCNR010000154.1 GCA_028274925.1 Halovenus sp. | reverse complement strand
TGCCAGATAGTGCCAGCCGTGGCCCCGTCGCCGTACCACCAGACGCCCTCTGCGATCAGCAGGTTATCCCACGGAACCGTGTAGACGAGCGCCAGACAGAGCAAAATCGCGAGGCCACTCAGCGGCTCCGGTCCCGACCACGTCTCTGCCCGCAGGTAGACAGCGGCCGCGAGCACGAAGAGTAGTGGGAGGACGAAAATCAGGTGAAACTGGAGGTAGGTCAACGGGGCCATCAGAGCCCACCTCCGACGCTAACCGGACGGTCCGATTCACTCCCGCGCTGTGCTCGGCAGAACCGGCCCTTGGCGACAGTCTCGTCCGGACAGCTAGTCATACTGTAGGATTTACACGGTGGGATAAAAAACACTGCCCGCATACCTGTCAGGTACTGCCAACCGTCAGTCAGTCTCGAAAAACTCCTCTAGGAGTTTCTGCTGAGCGGCCCGAAGATGCTGGTGGTAGGTCTGCCGGGAGATATCCATCGACGCAGCCAGTTCCTCCCCAGACACTGGTCGTGGGAACTCGAAGTAATCGCTGAGGTAGGCCGTTTCGAGGGCGGTGTACTGTCTGTCGGTCAGGCGGTCAGCAACGGCAGCGACGAACTCCGCGGTCGGTCGGGGGTCACGCTCGCGCTCACGCTGGCGGACCAGATTCACGCCGGTATACGCTGACTCGAGTTCAGACAACACCGACCGGACATCACCCTCGACGGGGAGGTCCACATGCAGTTGTGCGGTGTTCGAGTCTCCGGATACCGACAGGTCTCGCAGTGTCGCGCCGTACTCCGCGAGTTCTCTGAAGACATCTGCTTCCTGCAGTTCGACCGAGGCGGCTGTCGTGTCGTCTTGCTGGGCAATGACAAATCCATCCGTTATGGTCTCACATCGGCCGATGATCTCGTCGAAGTCGGCCTCGGACCCAGAAACCGTGACGAACACCCGCAACACGTCATCCTCGATGGTCGACCCGTTGTAGCTGACTGAGCCCTCCGAGGCATGTGCGAGTTCGATCAACGGGAACGACTCGTCGGTAATCTCGAAGCCCAGTTCCATCACCCGGTCTGCGGTGAGGACCTGCTTGGTCTCGACTGCGTTGATACCGCTCGCAATCATCTGTCCGAGCGCCTCGAAAATCTTGCACTCTCGGCGGTCGAGCACGTCAGAGCGCTCGGCGTAGACTGCGAGCACGCCGTAGGTCGCCCGCCGGTAGGTGAGCGGAACGACTGCCATCGAACTTGCGCCGTGAGTGGAGGGGGCTGCCGCCGCCGGAAGGCCACCGTCTCCGGTAGCAACCTGGACCGTTCCTTGCTCGATTGCCCGCTCGAAGATGGTCCCTTCCCACTCGGTGATGGTTTCGAGTTCGGCAGCCCCGCCGGCACCGCCGACGGAGACAGTCATCCCGCCGCCGGGTGTCTGTGACTCCCCAATCCATGCGTGACTGTAGCCGTCAGCCTGAGCAATCTCCGCACAGACTTCCTGTTCGATTTCGGCGCGGGTTTCGGAGTTGACCAGAATATGGCTGATATCGTTGACAAGCCCGCTCATCCGGCCCAGCACGCGCTCCAGAGCCTGTCGTTCCTCCCGCAGTGAGTCGGCCCGCTGTTTGGCGACCGCTTCGGCCTCTTTCCGGTCGGTCACGTCGTTCTGAAAGCCAACGAAGTGTGTCAGGTTGTCGTCCTCGTCGAACAGCGGCGCGATAGTGACGTGATTCCAGTACGGCGTCCCGTCCTCGCGGTAGTTGACTACCTCCACGTCGACCGGTTCGCGGTTCTCGATGGCCTCGCGCATCTCCGTCACGGCTGCTTCGTCGGTGTCTGGCCCCTGCAGGAACCGGCAGTTTCGACCGAGGGCCAGGTCGGCGTCATAGCCGGTCAGTTCCTCGTAGGCCTCGTTGATGTAGACCATCGGATTGTCCGGCAGCGATGGGTCCGAGATAGTGATGCCAATCGGTGCCTCGTCGACGGCCCGAATGATCGTCTCTGCCGTCGGCGTCGGCAGGTCATCGCTCTCGACGCTGGTCACGTCTGCGATGGTCAACTCGACGACTGTCTCGGCCAGTCGTTCTGCGGTCGTCGGCCCATCTTTCGGGATATACGATGACACGCCGGCTTCGATTGCCTCGCTCGCGACGTGTTCGTCCCCGTGTGCAGTATAGAGGACAACAGGCAGTGTTTCGTAGGTTTGCCTGACTTTCTCCAGCAGCTCCAGACCGGTTCCGTCGGGGAGTTGATACTCCGTCACTACGGTGTCCATCCGCCCGTTTCTGAGTTTGCGTAACGCATCGGCGACGGACGCCACAACCGTGACCCGGCACTCCCGGTCCTCGAGTGCCGAGATCGTCTCGCCGACGGGGCCATCGTCGACGAGTAAGACTC
>JAQCNR010000147.1 GCA_028274925.1 Halovenus sp. | reverse complement strand
GAGCCAGCGGAACGATACCTAAAAACGTATTCGAGCCAAAGAGCCGGTAATGAGCTACGGACAACGAGTCCGACCACTGGTGCGCGCTCGTCTCCCAACGACACCGACGGCAGCGGCCGTGTTGTTCGGTGACCTGCTCGTCCTCTTTGCCGTGTTCGCCTACGGGCAGAGCCGACACGGCTACTTCTTCTGGGAAGCACCTGGCCGCACAGCACTGATCATCGCGCCGTTTGCCCTCGGCTGGCTCGTATGTGGAACACTCGCTGGCCTGTTCGTCCCCGAGCGACTGGCCCAACTGAGCGCCGGTGCACTCGTCGGAACCGTGTTGGCCGCCTGGATTGGTGGTGTGGCTATCGGCGGCGTCTTGCGGGCCACAGCGGTGCTGCCGGGAGATTCACCGCTGGTGTTTCTGCTTGTGCAGGTCATCTTTGGCTCGCTATTCTTGCTTCCGTGGCGGCTGGCAGTCAGGTGGCGGCTGCCGTCCGGGCGGACCGCATAGGTTAAGTATGGACCTGCGAAACCATCTATATGGCAGAGACTGAGAGTTCTGACCTCGGCAAAGGGCTCGTCGTGACGTTCAGTGTACTCGGAGCGCTGGGTGCCCTCGCCATGGGTGGCAGTTCGTTTCTGGCCTTCGCGAACCACGACGACACGCTTCAACTGCTTTCGGGCGTCTTTCTGACTGTGGCACTGCTCGCTTCGGGCATTGCCGTCGCCGCAGTCCACCTGTATGACTGACCCGACAGACAACTGATTTAAGAAGCTCGCACACGTAACTACTGTTAATGACGGAACTAGGCGAGACAGATCGAGAAATTCTCGATTATCTGCGCGAGAGTGTCTCCCGTGGTGAACAGTATCTCCGTTCGAAGACTATCGCCAAACAGCTCGGACTCTCCTCGAAACAGGTCGGTGCACGACTCCCGAAACTCGACGAGCAGTCCGACGATGTCGAAATCGAAAAGTGGGGTCGAGCACGCTCAACGACGTGGCGCGTCACACAGAGCTAAGCTTTTAGTTGCGTACCCGTAACGTGCGGTATGGTTGTTCGTGCCGAGCGAGTCGTAACGATCCCGGCCCCGCGTGAACGCGTCTGGGAGTTTATCGACGACGCCGAGAAACGAGCACGGCCGATTAGCGTCGTCGAAGATTTCGAGTTACTGTCCGACAGCGAAGCCGTCTGGCACGTCTCGCTCCCAATTCCGCTCAGCGACCGCACACTCCGGGTCGAGACCAGAGACCAGAACCGTACCCCGCCGGAGTACGTCGAATTTATCGGCGACTCGAAAGCCTTCAGGGTGGTCGGTGAGCACGAACTCACCGATGTTGATGGCCAGACCGAACTCCGACTGTCCTTCAGCGTCGACGGCCGGGTTCCAGGCGTCGAGCGATTTTTCAAGAAAAATATTGATAACGAACTCGAAAACTTAGAGCAAGCAATTCTAGATGACTTGGGTCTTAATTCGGAGTAACAATGTCGTAAACTGCAACGTCATGATTGATAATTAGCGGTAGTTACAAGCCATCGGCGACAAAGCTTATACTATATGGGAGCTGCTGAGGACGACACGACCGTACTGGTCGTGGACGACGAAACAGCCGTCGCGGACGCCTACACCGCACAATTACAGCGGGAATACGATGTCCGGACTGCTTACGGAGGCGAAGAGGCACTTGGGGCAGTAGATGAGACAGTAGATATCGTCTTACTCGACCGCCGAATGCCGGTCAAGTCAGGTGACGAAGTGCTCGACGAGATTCACGAGCGCGACGCCGACTGCCGAGTCATTATGGTGACAGCAGTTGACCCTGATTTCGATATCGTCGATATGCCCTTCGAGGATTATCTCCAGAAGCCAGTGGACAGAGACGACCTCCACGGGGCGATTCAGGACCAACTCGCCGCCAGTGAGTACAACGAACAGTTCGACGAGTATCTCGAACTCAACACGAAAATCGGGTTGCTCGAAGAAGAAAAGTCTACACAGCAACTCGAAGAATCCGAGGATGTCCAAGAAATCAAAGAGCGCGCCGAAACGCTCAAAGACGACCTAGACGAGACTGTGATGGAGTTCGACGAATCCGCCGAGGCGTTCCAGAAACTGGTCTAGCTGTGCCACTCGCTGCGGTCGAAGACGATTGCGGAAAGTCTCGACGCCAGGTCCCGTGCTTGCTGTTCTGTGTCTGCGTGTAGTTCTCCCGAGACAGCACCTGCCTCGCCGCCAATCCCTTCTGTCTCCGAGATAGGGTCTGTGCCAGTCGGGAACGTCTCTGGCTCACCGGTGGGATAGGAGCGCTGTGCCCGGGTCCGTCGTCTGAGTTGGCGCAGCGCCTCCGGTGTGAGTTCCGTGTCGAGATGCTGGAGGTCGTATCTCACGATGTAGCCACGGGTGGCGTTGCGGATACCGACAACCGGCCGCTCCTCCGACTGACAGCGCTCCCAGAGCGATTGCTGTTCAGCGGTCGTCTCGTAGACAGGAACGTGCTGGGGGGGGAGTTGGTCCATACAGTCAGTTGGCCCCCAGCATATTCGGTTTGTCGGTTCTACCGGACCGCTTCGGTGGCTTCAGCCATGATGTCGAGTGCTTGCTCGATGGTGTCGATGTCGGTCGCGTAGGAAATTCGAGCGTACCCCTCACCGCCGTCACCGAAGGCTGACCCCGGAACGACGACCACGCCACGCTCGATTACTTCGTCGACCCAGCCCTCGGGAACCTTCGGCATGGCGTAGAACGCGCCTTCCGGGCGGGGGCATTCGAGCCCCATCTCCGAGAGTCCCTCGAGAAGAATATCCCGGCGTTCCTCGAAGGATGTTCGCATCTCTTCGACGACATCCTGGGGCCCGTTCAGCGCGGCCTCGGCGGCGTACTGCGCCGGGGCACTTGCACAGGCCTGTCCGTACTGGTGCACTCGCAGCATGCGCTCGATTCGGTCTGTCGAGGCAGTAATCCAGCCGAGTCGCCAGCCAGTCATCGAGTAGGCTTTCGAGCAGGCGTTGACGATTGCCACGTTGTCGCTGCTTGCAAACTCGGCGGGCGAGCGGTGTTCGCCGTCGAAAATCTGGTACTCGTAGACTTCGTCGGAGATACAGAGAACGTCGTGTTCGTCGGCGATACGGGCGAACTCGCGCATATCCTCGGTGGACTGAACTGCGCCGGTGGGGTTTGCTGGGCTGTTGACCACGAACGCGGCCGTGTCGTCGGTAAGTGCCGCCTCGACAGCCGCCGGGTCCAGCGTCAGGTCATCACGGAGTGTAACGGGTCGAGGTGTCCCGCCAGTGAGGTGTGTCAGCGCCTCGTAGGAGACGAATCCGGGGTCAGGAATGATGACTTCCTGTCCGGCGTCGACGTGGGCCTCCAGTGCGATGTGCAGTGCCTCGCTGCCGCCAGCCGTGGCGATGATATCTTCCGGGTCGATGTCGAGGCCGTTGTCTCGGGCGTGTTTGTCGGCAATCGCCTCGCGGAGCGACTCGGTTCCCTTGTTAGACGTGTAGGCGTCGGCGTCGCCGGCGCGAATCGCGTCGACGGCGGCTTCGCGGGCGTGCTCGGGTGTGGGAAAGTCGGGCTGACCGAGTCCGAGGTTGATAGCGTCCTCGCCGGCAGCCTCGAAGACTTCCCTGATGCCGCTGATAGAGACCTTTTCAACACGACTGGAGAATGTTGGCATATCCTACTAGGGCCGCGCCGTGCGCATAACTTTTGATGTCCACGACGGCGGGATTGATTACCCCCGCTCCCGGAGTGGGGATATGGTCGTGGCAACGCCCCTCGGCGGCACCATCCAGACGGTTGCATTCGCGTTTGCCGTCATCTGGGCCACAATTTTGATTCACGAACTCGGTCACTACTACGCCGGCCGCAGCATTGTCGAGATTCCTGCCGACCGCATCAAACTCGTTGCCCCGTATTTTCCGCGTTACGTCGCGCTCTCTGACGGCGACGAGTGGGTGAGTCCGACTGACTTCTCGCGCTACCGGGCCGTCTACGCGGAGTACGACTCCGAAGATGCCCACGAACGGCGCTTCGCCGCTGCCGGCGAGGTTGTCCAGGCGGGCGTTATCGCCCCCGTTGGGTTCGGGCTTGGCGTCCTCGTGAATCCAACGCTCGGCGTCACCGTGTTGAGTGCGTCACTACTCGTGAGCGTGGTCTACGCGGCCATCGACGCCGGTGCGACGCTCTACCGTGGTGAGCCGTCGGGCGACTACTCGCTGCTGTGGGAGGTTACCCCCGGCCTCCCCGTTGGGCTGTTGCTCGGGTTCGGGGGTCTGCACGTAATTCCACTTATGCTGTTGACGTAACGGGTCGGCACGCATTTCAGCACTGCTACCCAAGGACTGATAATGTCGGCACTTTCGGGGATTTCCCTGCGGGACCTGGCGATTACGCTGGGAGACGTGCTCGTCGTCGCTGACCTGCACGTTGGCCGCGGGGCCGCCTCGGACGTCGAACTGCCAGTCGGCGACGGCGACCAGATGGTCGAGCGCTTCGCCGACCTCTGTGCAGACTGTGCGCCCTCTGAAGTCGTCATCGCCGGTGACCTCCTGCACTCCTTCCAGACGATTCCCGGCCCTGTCAGAGACACACTCGGTGGGTTGAAACAGGCCGCCCGCGACGTGGGCGCTCGAATCGTCGTCACGCCGGGTAATCACGATACGATGCTCGATACGGTCTGGTCGGGCCCCACCGAGACAGAGTACCGCCACGGCGAGACGGTGGTCTGTCACGGCCACGTCGAACCCGAGAGCGACGCCGAGCGCTACGTGATTGGTCACGACCATCCGACCATCGAAATCGAAGGACAGCGCCGACCCTGCGTGCTCGCTGGCGAGGGTGTCTACGACGGTGCCGATGTCATTATGCTCCCATCGTTCAACGACTTCGTTCGGGGAGTCTGCGTCAACGACATGCGCGCCGGTGAGTTCATGTCGCCGTTCGTGACTGACGCCGACGCGTTCGCCCCAATTGTGCGGGACCGCGACGCCGGAGAGACGCTCGAATTTCCACCGCTTGGCGCGTTCAGACACCGCCTCTGAGTTCACTTTCACTTTCACCGCGCGGTTGGCTCGCCTTCATACTCCCACCCATTCAATGGTGACGTATGCTCGATGAACTTGCCTCGGCTTGCAACTGCACCGACTGTGACAGCACGCTGACGGACACCCAGTGTCAGATGGTCTTCGATACCGCTGCCGGTCGTCGCCGTGTCTACGAGTGTTCCTGTGGCGCGGTGACGATAACGGTCAGCGAGTCGACTACCGAAGCCTGAACGCAACGACCAGCCACTCGCCGTCCCCGCGCGCAGTGAGGTAGGCGTTCTGGACAGACAGTCGGTCACTGGTCGCACCAGTGTCGCTGTCTTCGACTGTCGGGGCGTCGATCTCGTACTCAGCCTCGACAAGAGCATTCTTGGCGTCACCAATCGCTGTGGCTGTCTCGTCGGACAGACTCATATTCAGTGAGCGAAGACGCTCCGCGGAGAGGTCTCTTTCAGAGATAGTGACCGAGTTGATGTCGACAGAGCGGTTCGTTTCGGAGGATTCCGCTCCCGTCGGCTCGATTGGCGACTCGCTGTGGAGGAGGGCTGAGAGGGCGTCAGCGTCACCCTGCTGTTCGGTTTCGATGTACGCACTCACGACAGCGCGGGGATTGTTGGTATCAGAGTTTCCGAAACAGCCAGCAACGGCGAGCGTGCCAGCGCTGACAACCGTCGTGAGGTACTCACGTCGCCGCATAGCAAAAGTCAGGAGTGATCAGTCAAAGAACCTGACGGTCACGACCGGCAAGCGTAAATCCCGGACGCCGAAAAAAGTGGTATGACTGACGGCGCATGGGTAAGTCTCTTCTCTGGCGGCAAGGACTCCTCGTGGGCGCTCTATCAAGCGCTCGAAGATGGCCTCGACGTCCAGCGGTTGCTCACTGTCCACCCACAGGGCGATTCGTACATGTATCACGTCCCGGCGACGGAACTGGCCTCGCTGGCAACAGAAAGTATCGGAATCGAACTCGTCGATGTTCACCCAGACGACTTTGGGGCCGAAGAAACGACCGACGCTGGCGAGCAGGGCGACGCCGAACTGGCAGTGCTCGAAGAAGCGCTAACTGACCTGAACGACGAACTTCCGGGCGAACTCGCTGGCGTGACCGTCGGCGCGGTGGAGAGTGAGTTCCAGAACAGCCGAGTCGAAGCGATGAGCGAGCGACTGGGCATCGAGACGTTTGCACCGCTGTGGCAGCGCGACCCCAAACAGATTGCCGCCGACATGCTCGCGGCAGGATTCGAGATTACGGTCATCCGCGTCGCAGCGGGCGGCCTCGACGAGTCGTGGCTCGGCCGGACACTGGACGCCGACGCGATTGCCGACCTTGCGGAATTACAGGAGAGCCACGGTGTGCACCCGCTGGGTGAGGGCGGCGAGTTCGAGACTTTGGTTCGTGACGGCCCTCACATGGACCGACGCATCGAACTAGAGTACGAGACGGAGTTCGACGGAACCCGCGGACAGTTGCAGATTACGGACGCGTGGCTGGCGGAACGTCACAACTAACTTAACCGCCCCAAGAGTACACCACGGTATGATATCGCTTGACGAAGCGGTGACCGCCCGGCTCGAATCTCACGGGGAGCGATTCGAGGTGCTGGTCGACCCAGACGCCGCGCTGGCAATGAAACGCGGCGAGTTCGACGGGGACCTCGAAGACGTAATCGCAGCCGAAGACATCTTCGAGAACGCCTCTCGCGGGGACCGACCGCCAGAGAACGCCCTCGAGGAAGTCTTCGGCACGACTGACCCGATGGAGATTATCCCACAGGTGGTCAAGGAGGGTGAGATACAGATTACCTCCGAGCAGCGCAAGGAGATGAAGGAGAAAAAGCACAAACAGCTCATCAACCGCATTGCGCGCAATGCGGTCAACCCGCAGATGGACGACGCGCCCCATCCACCCGACCGGATCGAATCGGCCCTCGAAGAGACGGACTTCCGAATCGACCCGATGGAGCCAGTCGAAACCCAGGTCGACGAGGCACTGGACGCGCTTCGGCCAGTGATCCCAATTCGGTTCGATACGATTACTGTCGCCGCGAATCTGCCAGCGGACTACGCCGGCAGCGGTCAGGCGAAAATCAGGGAGTTCGGTGACCTCCAGAGCGAGGAGTGGCAACCTGACGGCTCGTGGATTGGCGTCATCGAGTTCCCCGCCGGGATCCAAAACGAGTTCTACGACCTCGTGAACGAGGTGTCCAGCGGCAACGCAGAGACACAGATCATCAAAGACGAAGACGACCTCGACACGCGCTGAGGCGGACTTTGGGTTTATATGCAATCACGTCATACGTGTGAGTGAGTGACAGGAGAGCCAGAGCGGACCGTCGTCGCAAAGCGAGTCGACGCCGGAGAAGCTGAGACCGACGAAATTATCGAGCTCGCCCGAGCCGCGGGCTACACAGTCGAGGATATCGTCACCCAGACGCGAACTGAAGACCCTGCCTACCACTTCGGGGAGGGGAAGGTGGAGACCATCGCCCAGCGAGTGGTCGCTACCGGCGCGACGGCGATACTCGTCGACAACGAGTTGGGACCGTACCAGACCTACAACATCGGGAACAAACTCCCGAAAGGGGTCCGCGTTATCGACCGCTTCAGGCTGATTCTCGAAATCTTCGGCCAGCGGGCACAGACCCGCAAAGCCCAGCTACAAGTCGAACTCGCGGAGTTGCGCTACGAACTCCCGCGAGCAGAGGCCAAGGCCAGCCTCGCCAAACGAGACGAACGCCCGGGATTCATGGGGCTTGGCGAGTACGACGAGAGCCGCGAACGTGACATCAAGTCCCAGATTGCTCGCATCAGCGAGGAACTCGACCAGATAGAACAGACCGACCAGCACCGCCGAGAGCAGCGCCGCGAGTCAGGCTTCGATCTGGTCGCGCTTGCCGGGTACACGAACGCCGGCAAGTCGACACTGTTGCGCCGACTGGCGTCTGACCTCGACGTGGACGAAAACGAGGGCATCCACCCCGACCTCGATACGACCGCCGAGTCCGAGGACCGACTGTTCACGACGCTCGGAACGACCACCCGACAGGCTGACCTCGACCGCCGAGACGTGCTCGTGACCGATACAGTTGGATTCATCTCGGATCTGCCCCACTGGCTGATCGAATCGTTCAAGTCGACGCTCGACGCCGTCTACCGGGCAGACCTCGTCTTGCTGGTGGTCGACGTCAGCGAACCGATCGAGGAAATCCGCGAAAAGATCGTGACGAGTCACGACACGCTGTACGAGCGCAACGAAGCACCCATCGTAACCGTCCTGAACAAGTGCGACAAAGTCGACGACGCAGAAATCCGGGAAACAAAAGAAGCACTGTCGGCGCTGGCACCGAACCCAGTCGTCGTCAGCGCGAGGACGGGCAAGTACATCGATGGTCTGCGCCAGCGGATAGACGACGAGCTTCCGGATCTGGAACGCGAACGACTCGTGTTGCCCATGACCGACGATACGATGAGTGTCGTCTCCTGGATTCACGACAACGCCTTCGTCAACACTGTCGAGTACGGCGAGGAGGTAATCATGGAGTTCGAGGCCCGGCCTGCTATCGTCGAGCAGTCGCGCTCGAAGGCTCAGCGACTCGTCGACTCGGGCGCGTCGGCGTAACCCGCCTCGTTCTGGTCACGGTAGGAGGCGTCGGCAATTCCGATTGTCTGTCCAATCCCGACGAGCGCAATACCAGCGAGCAGCAGCCGCTCATCGGGAACAACGAGTCCACCAACAGCGACGGCGGCACCGCCTGCCGACAGTGCGGCCGTCCCGAGGTACAGCAGTCTCGCCGCCGGGAGTTCGCCCGCGGTGTAGGCAAGGCCAGCAGCAGGCAGGAGCATCCACCCGACGAGACTGACGCTGAACAACAGTTCGTCGGGACCCGAAACGAAGAATCCAGCCAGCCCCGCGAGTGTGACTGGAAGGCCGACGACCATCACCGCTCGCCAGGCGCGGAACGCGCCCTCGGACATCGCCGACCAGCCGGTTACTGCGAAAACGGCGATGAACGTCGCCATTACAGCGTGTGCGATGAGCATCCCGTCGGTGCCGAGCAGTCCGCGAATGCTCGCCGCCGCCGCGAACCACGCCGCCGGGACGAGTCCAACCGGACCCAAATCTCGAATCTCTTGGAGCATACACTCGGCTTCACAAACCAGCCCAAAGAGTGTACCGTGAACAGCGCGCCGGGGTTTTTATATGAGGCGGCAAAACTACCGGTTATGACAGTCCTTTCGACACAGGACGAAGGCAAGGTACTGATCGACATCGAAGGCGAGGAAATTGGTGTCGTCACCGAAGTCGACCCAAAGGAACAGGTCGCATTCGTCGACCCAGATCCAAGCGTCGCCAATTCAGTCATTCAGGGACTCGGGTTCGGCGACGCCGGTGACGACGATATCGAGGTGCCTGCAGACAGTGTTGCGACAGTCACTGATACCGAACTTCGGGTCGCCCGAGA
>JAQCNR010000127.1 GCA_028274925.1 Halovenus sp. | reverse complement strand
GCTCGGTATTGAACGCCTGGAGGTTCGAATCGCTTCCACCGCCCCGCCCGACAATGATCGAATCGACGTCCTCTGACCGATCCAAATGGTGAATCCCGTTCGCGATGGACGTCGGAGCCTCCGACCCTTGGACGGTCGCATCCTTGGCCAAGATATCGACAGTGGGGTCCTGCTCGTGGATCGCGCTCTGGATGTCGTAGCGAGCGTCGCCCCGGAGCGAGGTCACGACACCGACCCGCTCTGGGAACGCCGGCGGGCGCTGTTTCTGCTCGTCGTCGAACCAGCCACGCTCTTCGAGCTCGCTGCGCAGTCGCTCGACTGCGGCCGCTTGGTCGCCGTCGCCGACGACGATCACCTCCCACGGCTTGAGGTCGATTTTCCCACCTTCAGTCCAGTAGTCGATATCACCTTCGAGGGACCTCGGTCCCGTCTTCGAGGTCGGCGTCCATCTCCCGGTAGCGGTTCACCCAGATCATACAGGGGAGCTCGGCGTCGCCGTCGGTGAGCGTGAAGTATAGTGCCGTACTGCTCTGATGGAGGTCAGTGACTTCACCAATACAGCGGACGCCGTCGAGGGCAGGCGCGTCCTCGACGACCGACGCAATCCGGTCGTTCAGCTGTGATACACTAAGGACCTCTCCAGCGTCGGGTTCGACCGCCTGCCGTTCAGTATCCGGTGCCTCCGCCATCTCTCTTTACTAACTTCTGGACAGGAACCTCAAAAAGTCACGTCTAGATGACGAGTCGGCTGTGATACCCTGGCCTACAGATCGCGAGGCTGGACCGTCTTCCGGTCGTTCGCGTCGGCCCGACGGGCGGCGTCCTCAAGGAGTTCAGCGACCTCCTCGTCGAGGCTGTCGTAGAAATCTGCGGCCACATTCATCCCATCGAGCTGTTCCTTCACGGCGGATTTGACGATCAGGTCTGTCATACGCATGGGCTATTCCCCTGTCTTCTGTATAAATATACCTCAGTGAGATGGCGCTCGTAGTGTGCCAGTAGCTCGTAAACCGCGGTGTCGTCGCCGGTTTCAGTTCCTTCGATGGCGTCTGTCAGTTCCGTGGATGCTGCGCGCTTCGCCGCCTCGTTTTCTTCCCGTTCGAGTTTTCTGATCTGTCGCAAGTGCTCCTCGCGTTCCTGTTCCCAGTCGTCCTCGTCGTCCGCTTCCGGACAATCGTGGAGCCGCAGCGAGGTCAACGTCTCGAATTTTTCCTCACAGTCGTCACATCTGTGGGACATCGATCGTGACGAAATACTGGCCAATCTGTGATTACGATTGGGTTCAGCCGTCTGTCATTTCGGTGTAGTACTCGGCCACAGACTCGTGCACGTCGGCGAGTGGTGCTGGCGGATCGCCCAGTCGTTTGAGAGCGGCGTCGGCCACGTCGGCCGTTCCAGGGCGGATTCGAACCTCGTCGAGCGACTCTCCGACCGACCAGAACTCGTCCATGCAGTCGCCGATCGGCCGGTCGTCGCCACTCTCGAACGCACCCGCGCTGGCGTCTGTATCGTCGCTCGCTCCGCGCAGGTCCTGCAACCGATCCAGCAGTGTCTCCCGCGAGCGGCCACGCCACCGGAAGATGAGAAACGGGTCCTCGTCGAACCGCTCGGCCAGAATGTAAAAGACCGCAGCGATGTGCTTGCAGGGATTGGCCGTGTCCGGGCAGGTGCAGTTCGTCCGCATGTCCCGGTAGGATTCGGGAAATAGCGACATGCCACACGCCTCGAATGCGTCTTCGATGTCAGGCGGCATCTCCTCGGCGAGCAACCGGGCCGCATAGGCTGCCCGGTCAGCCATCGCCTGCTCGACGTCCTGCCAGGTTTCCTCGTCGAGTGCGTCACCGCGGATCGTGATCTCGTAGGGATCGGGCCGGGACCCTTGGACGGTCGCCGAGACCACGCCGTTCTCGACGGTCAGATCGACGACCTGTCCTTTCCGGGCGTAGCGTTTGCCCCGTGTGATGCGGTTGCTCTTGCTGTAGGACTCCACGACGTCGACGAATTTGCGTGACCACCACTCCTCGCCGATGTCGCCACGCTTGCTCTGTGCCTCGATCCCGACGTCGACTTCCTTCGGTGAGCGGTTGTCGTAGTAACGCCAGTTCATGCCAGTGTCTCCTCCGAAAGGGTGACCATCTCACGCAGTTCGTCATCCGAGAGTTCGGTCAGCCACTCCTCGCCCTCGGCCAGGACCGAGTCGGCAAGGTCCCGTTTCTGCTCGATGGTCTGGTTGATGGCTTCCTCGACGGTTCCTTCACAGATTAGTTTGTGAACCTGGACGTCGTCGGTCTGGCCGATTCGGTAGGTCCGGTCGGTCGCCTGGTCCTCGACGGCCGGGTTCCACCACCGGTCGTAATGGATGACGTGATTCGCTGCCGTGAGCGTCAGCCCGGTCCCGCCAGCGCGAAGCGACAGCAGGAAAAACGGTGGCCCGTCCGGTGACTGGAACTGCTCGATCATTTCGTCGCGTCGTTCCTGCGGTGTGCCGCCGTGCAGGTAGAGGACGCGCCGGCCCAGTTCCTGCTGGAGGTACTCGCGGAGGAGTTCGGCCATCGACGTGTACTGCGTGAAGATGAGTGCCCGGTTGTCACTGGCCAGGATCTCGGTCGCCAGGTCCCCCAGCCTTGCCAGTTTCCCCGATCTGCCTGCGAGTTTGCTGCCGTCCGCGTGGTACTGGCGAGGATGATTGCAGATCGTCTTGAGTGCGTTGATGAGCTGGAGGACTTTTCCCCGCCGCTCCATATCGCTCGCCGCTTCGACTTCGCCGAGCAGTTCGTCCGTGGCAGCCTTGTACAGCGTCGCCTGCTCTTCGGTCAGGTTGCAGTACTCTTTGATCTCGATTTTCTCGGGGAGGTCGTCGATAATCGTCTCGTCGGTCTTGCTGCGGCGCAACACGAACGGGCGAATCAGACGGCGTAACTGCTCGGTTTTGCGCTCGTCGCCGTATCGCTCGATCGGGCGCGCGAACGTCTCGCGAAAGGCCGTCTTGGTGCCGAGCAGCCCCGGATTATAGAACTCCATGATCGACCAGAGTTCGCTGAGCCGGTTCTCGACCGGTGTCCCGGTAAGCGCGAGCCGGTTGCGAGCTGACAGCGCCCGAACTGCCTGTGTCCGCTTGGCGTCGGGGTTTTTGATCTTCTGGGCTTCGTCGAGGACGACCCGGTGAAACTGGATGTCCTGTAGCGCGTCGATGTCGTTGCGGACGACGCCGTATGTAGTCACGGTCAGGTCGTGAGCGGTGATTGTTTCCGCGAGTGTGTCACCGGCTGCACGATCAGTCCCGTGGTGAACGTACACGTCGAGATTCGGTGCGAAATCGTGGGTTTCGTGCCGCCAGTTGCCCACGACGGAAAGCGGGCAGCCGACCATCGTCGGTCCCGGCGACGCGTCCCCCGAACGCTCGGCAACGAGACGTGCGAGAACCTGAATTGTCTTGCCCAGGCCCATGTCGTCAGCCAGACACCCGCCGAAGCCGAGGGTTTCGAGGTACGTGATCCAGCCCAGTCCACGCTGCTGGTAGGGCCGGAGCTGGCCATCGAACCCGGCGGGCGTCTCGGCGTCCTCGACCCACGATTCGAGATCAGCATCGAACAGGTCCGCAAGCGCACCCTCGAAGCCGTTCTCGACGACCGGCAGGTCCGGGTCGGTGTCGGCCAGCCCGGTATCGGCCGTGATCGCCTCGGCGACAGTCATCTCATCGTCGGCCTGGTCGTACAGGTCCAGTGCCGCCTCGACATCGCCCTCCCGAAGCGAGACCCACTGGCCGCGCACCCGGACCAGCGGCATCTTTAGTGCCGCCAGTTCCTCCAGTTCCGCTCTCGACAATCGTTCGTCACCGAGCACGACGTCCCACTGGACGTCACAGAGTTGCTCGACGCCGATCCCGCCGACCGAGGAGTCGGGCGTCGTGTCGCTGCTGGTCTCGGCAGTGAGGCGGGCACCCAGTTGTCGCTGTGGCTCGTTCCACCAGGCTGGCAGGATGACGCCGAACCCCGCCTGTTCGAGGACGTCGGCGTACTCCCGGAGAAACTCGTCGGCCGCCTCGGCAGTCAGCTCGAGTCTCGTCGGCGTGGCCTCGTCGAGTGCCGACTCGAGTGCCGGGTAGAGTGACGCGGCGCGACCGAGTTCCTCCAGTAGCGTCTCCTGTGGGCGGTCGAGGTGGCGCTCCAGCACCTCCTGTGTCGCCGCGGCTGACTCCCAGACAGTGCTGGCCTCGACCAGCAGGCTCGGATCGTCGGCGGCCTGCAACAGCAGTTCGAACTCCCAGCCCTCGGGGCTGACCGCCGCGATGTCCTCGGCCGCGGAGTCG
>JAQCNR010000126.1 GCA_028274925.1 Halovenus sp. | reverse complement strand
CTTCGCGGTCGTGACTGCGAATCCGCCCGCCGACACCGTAGTCTCGGAGCAGCGTTTCCAGTTGGTCCTGAATCGCGTACGAGTGGCAGTGAACGAGACCTTTCTCGTTGCTATGTTTGGCCATCAGTCGGACGAGTATGCGGGCAATCTTTGGCAGCGTCTTGTCGCGGTGCTCGTTGGTCATCTTCCCCTGTGCCACGTCGAACAGCGGCCGGTGTTCGAGCGGGAAGGTGTGTGGCACTTCGACCATCCCGACCCGGTCGGGGTCGAGACCGACACCCGCACAGAAGGAATCTCGGCTGAGAATCGTCGCCGATAGCAGGAGGAACTTCTTCCCACGGTCCCAGACCGTGTGTTTCAGATAGCGCTCCGGGTTGACCGGTTTGATCGTCGCCGGCGCGCCCGCGTCGCCGTGTTGGTCGACGACCCACGTCGTCGCGCTCTCGGGGTCGCGGTAGTCCTCCAGAAACCAGTTCAGGTCGGTGCGCAGTTTCGTCAACTGGTCGCGTTTGGCAACCTCCTCTGGGGTGAGTTCGGCGTTGCCCCGCAAGGCGTCGAGGCCACGGTCACAGATTGTCGTCAGATACTCTGCGTACTCCGCGGCGTCGTCAAGTCCGTCGATCACCTCGGGTTTGACATCTTCCCACGGCGGGATGGTCGACGGGCCGAGTTCGATGGCGGCGTACATCTCTGCCCACTCGCCCAGTCCGTGCGCTTCGTCGATGACGACCACGTCTCGCTGGCCGAACACGTCCGAGCCAGCCGTCTGCATGAAGTACGCGAGCGTCATCGCCGCAATCTCGCGGTTGGCGGCAATCGAGCGGTCAGAGAAGTACGGACAGCGGTGTTTCACCTGGCAGTCGAACTCCCGTTCGCGGGCACACGGTGCCTGGTTGACCGGCGTGTCAGTCTCGCCGGGGAGAATACAGCTATAGTTGTTCTTGCCGCGGATGATGTTCAGGTCTTTGAGCAACGGGTCGCTCGCCACGTCGTCGAGTTGGGAGACCTGCGGGGTGGTGTAGTACGAGCCAATTGGCTCTTCCGGGCTGACCTCGCTCGGGCGCGCCCCACAGCCAGCAACGGCCCGGGCCAGCAGTGACTTGCCGCTCCCAGTCGGTGCGCGGACGAGGACCACGTCGTTGCCTGCCTCGAAGGCGTCGCGGATATCCACGAGCGCTTGCTCCTGTGCGCCGCGGTAAGAGGGGGCGGGAAACTCCTCGAAGATACGTGACGGCTCCACGGTCGTACTGCCGCCCGACGAAGCTTAAACTCGTGGGTTCGATTTGTAGTTTCTAAGTGTGCAAATTGGGCTTCGAGAAACCAGAAAGCCCCTGCGCGCTCGCCCACCCGGGACTCGCTGCGGTCCTCGTTTCACTGCGGTCCTTGCGTCGTCCGGGATGGAACGAGAGCCTCGGGTCTTTCTGGTTATTTAAGACAAAAATACTACCAACTCCCGCTAAACCAGACGCAACTTATCGGCCTGTGGTTTTACAGTACTGTCTCTCGCAGACCGAACTATGGACACAACGACCGAGATGGACAACGAACTCGTCAGAATCGACCGCGAGGGATACCGCGCAGAGGTGGTCATCCAGCGCCCGGACAAACGCAACGCGATGAATGAAGCGCTCATGGCTGACCTCACGCAGGCCTTCGAGCATCTCGACGGAGACACGGAGTGTCGCGCGGCAATCCTCCGCGGCGAAGGCCCAGTCCTGAGCGCCGGGATGGACTTGGAGATGATGCGCGGCTTGGCCGACGAGTCGACCAGCCACACGGTGACTGAGTCGCTGTTTCCAGAGCTACTCGACACAATCGAGGGCTGTTCAGTGCCGACAATCGCGGCCATTCACGGTGCCGCACCCGCGGGGGCCTTCGAGTTGACGCTGCCCTTCGATTTCCGGATTATCGACAGCGAGGCAAAGTACGGCGTCGTCGAGGTCAAACTCGGCACCTTCCCCCACGGCGGCGCAACCCAGCGACTCCCGCGACTCGTTGGTCTCGCCAAAGCCAAAGAAATCGTGCTCACGGGCGAGTACGTCGACCCGCAGGCCGCCGCTGACGCTGGCCTCGTGCGTGAAGTCGTCGAACCGGGAACCGTCGTTGAGACTGCCCGGGAACTGGCCGCGGAGTTGGCCGACAACGGCCCGATTGGGATGGCCATGGCCAAACAGGCGCTCAACGCTGCCGGCGAGATGGGGCTGGACGAAGGCCTCGAATTAGAGCGGGCGCTCGCGAAGGAAACCTACCGAACGGCGGACTACCGCGAAGGTGTCGAGGCACGACTCGAAGGACGGGACCCGGACTTTCGCGGCGAGTGAGCGTTCAATCGTCCCGGTCTGTTTCGAGTCTGCTTGCCCGGTCTACCGCTCGCAACGCTGTGATGATTTCCTCTGCCCGCTCCGTTTCTGCGTCGAGTTCGAGCGACTGCAAGGCGGCCTCCAGTCGCGCCGTGGCACAGCGAAGTTGGTAGGCTGGCTCTGCCGACCAGCGTGACCGCCTCACACCTGAGTTGTCTGCGTGCTCGCTTGACATATCCACAACTGGGTGCTGTTTGTGTGTAGTTATGAACTTCTTACTTGCCCTCAACTGAGCCCGGAAACCGACGGATTCACGATTTCATATCGCAGTCTACGATTTATTGGCGGTTTGCACTGGAACGGCGTTTCCGGTGTCCCAACAGCGCTCGGCTACGAACAGACCGATTCGACGAGTCGAAGCGCGTCCGGGCCGTCACGGCGCTCGACAACAACGAGAATCACATTTCCTCGGTAACCGGCACCAAGAACGTCGATATCGGCCGTCTCGCAGTTGCCGAGTACGCGCCGACAGAGCCGCAGCGACACCTCGCCACTAACCAAAATCGCGGTTAACGAGCCGTCTCCGGGAACGAATCCGGTGTCACCGACGGTCAACAGTCCACCGTCGCCGCGGCCAAGTCCTGTCTCCATAGTAACCCGCACATCCGTCTCCCCGGTTGGTCTCTCGAGTTGCTCGCCGTAGCGCCGGAGTGCGGCCGCGACAGCCTCCTCTTCGCCGATATCGAGAAACCGGGCCGCCGCCGAGTAGTTGAGGACACCGGCGGCAAGCGCGTCGTGAATAAATGGGTACTTGCGGGCCGCTTCCCTGGCTCGTTCTGCAAGCGTCATATCCGAGCGAACCGCCGGCAGGGGCTTAATGCCATCGTAGCGCCTAAGCCTCACTCTCCCATAATCCACCTATGTCCACTGCCCTCGTCATCGCCGCCCACGGTTCGCACAAGAATCCGGGCTCCAGCGCGCCCGCGTTCGACCACGCTGACCGCATCCGAGAAACTGGCGCGTTCGACGAGGTGCGAGAGACATTCTGGAAGGAAGAACCCTCCTTCCGGGAAGTCCTGCGCACTGTCGACGCCGAGGAGGTGTACGTCGTCCCGCTGTTCATCAGCGAGGGCTACTTTACCGAGGAAGTCATCCCCCGAGAGCTTCGGCTCGACGACTGGGAGCCAGCGCTGTGGGAGTCGGACGGCACCAGCGCAGATACGGCGACGCTGACCGCCGAAGACACCGGACAGACGGTCCACTACTGTGGCCCTGTCGGGACTCACGACGCGATGAGCGACGTGATTGTTCAGCGCGCCAAGTCGGTCACCGACGACCCGGACGTAGGGAAGGGCTTCGGCCTCGCTGTCGTCGGCCACGGGACCCGGCGCAACGAGAACTCCGCGAAGGCAATCGAGTACCACGCCGACCGCATCCGCGAGATGGGTCGCTTCGACGAGGTACAGGCGCTGTTCATGGACGAAGACCCCGAAATCGACGACGTGACGGATTTCTTCGAGAGCGAGGATATCGTCGTCGTCCCGCTGTTTGTCTCCGACGGCTTTCACACCCAAGAGGACATTCCGGAGGATATGGGCCTGACTGATGACTACCGGACTGGCTACGATATTCCGGAGTTGGTCGACGGCCACCGCGTCTGGTACTCCGGCGCTGTCGGGACCGAACCGCTGCTGGCCGACGTGGTACTCGAACGGGCCGACGACGCGGGTGCCGACGTGGCGGCGGCCCACGCACAGATTCGCGAGCGCACGTCGGCCCCCACGGTCGACACAACGTAGTCCCCGGAATCGTCCGACTTTTGAGGACGTACACCCTCTGGATCCGTATGTCACACGGGTACGTCGACGCGCTCGTCGAGACCGCGCCCGACGGAATTTCCTTCGACGGTCTCGATGTCGAGTTCGACGGCAATTACGACTACCGAACGCCAGATGTCGAGTTTACTGGCCTGAGCGAAGCGGAACTCCGCGCCGTCGCGACCGGTGCAGACCACGTCACGAACTGGTATTTCTGGCACGCGCTGGCTCCCCAGAAAGACGACCGCTGGGCCTTTCTTCGCTGGCTCGAAGACGAGGGTTCGGTCGCCGAACGCTACGACCGCCTCGAAGACGGAGCGGTGACCGGGTGGGGCCAACTCCGAATCGAGGTCACACTCGAATCGGATGGTCGTCGACGATACCGGCTTACTCACGCCGACGACACTGCCGGAAATCTGACGGCCTACGACAACCCGCGGGAGGCACGGGAACTGGCGACGTACACCGACGACGGAACCTACCGGCCGCTGAAGACTGCGCCGACGCTCCGAACTGGCTGGGAGTTCGCCGGCCTCGGTCCTGCTGAACTGGTCGTGACGGTCGATTTCTTCTACCCGGCAACGATTGCGAACTGGCATCAGGAACGGAGCGGGACGCTCGATGTGAATCACTGGCGGGAGACGATGGAGCGCCAGACTGGGATGTACGGCGTCATCGAGACGTGGGACCGCGGTGAGGGCCACGAACACGTCGAGTGGGTCGCCGAAAGTTGCTGTCAGGACTCACAGTGTCTGAAACGCCGCGTCTGGCAGTACGACGACGAAACCGAACCGGCGACGCCCGGCGGCGACGGCGTCTTCCCGTGCCGAGAGCCCTGCTCGCTGGTGGTTACGGCTGCCCGCCAGTTCACCAAGCTTGAC
>JAQCNR010000104.1 GCA_028274925.1 Halovenus sp. | reverse complement strand
AGCCAGTCTAAAAAGGTACCTCCCGCTGGGCCAGTCATCTCGCCGAGTAGGAAGATTCTTCCCCCTTGGTGCATCATCAATTGACATGGACGAATACACGGTTACCGGTAGCTGGGAAGCCCGGGATGGATGGCAGAGTTTCGAGAAATCTCTCGAAGCCGAGAACGAGGACGTCGCGGTCGAGCACATCTACGCGAACTTCGGGTCGAAACACGGTCTGAAGCGCACACAGGTCGAAATCGACGAGGTGGCAGCATGAGCCTCGGTGGTGGCGGTGGCGGCGGCGGCGGTCAGATGCAGCAGATCCAGCAGCAGATCGAACAGCTCGAAGAGACAAAACAGGCCATCGAGGCCGAAATCGAGAGCCTGCAGGAAGAGAAACGAGAGATCGACGAGGCCATCGACGCCGTCGACCAGCTTGAAAGTGGCTCGACAGTGCAGGTCCCAATCGGTGGCGGTGCCTACGTCCGCGCAGAAGTGCAGGACATGGACGAAATCATCGTCGACCTCGGTGCGGACTACTCCGCCGAGCGAGACAAAGAGGGCGCAGAGAGCTCCCTCGAAGCCAAAAAGAACAAACTCGACGAGCAGATCGAAGAGTTCCGCGACGAGATTGCCGAAGTCGAATCCGAAACGCAGGAACTCGAAAGTCAGGCCGAGCAGATGCAGGCCCAGCAGATGCAGCAGCTCCAGCAACAGCAACAGCAGCAAGACGAGTAAGGCGCGATGTTCGACGGACTCAAAGACAAGCTCAAAGGCTTCACCGAAGACGTCGAAGACGACGCCGATATCGAGGACGTCGAAGCCGAGCAGGCAGACACTGCGGATTCTGCAGCGGCCGATACGGAGCCAGAAGCCGCGGCTGAGGCCGCCGATACTTCTGAGCAGGCTGCCGAAGCCGACCAGGAGTCGGCGGGTGACGCTGAGACAGCAGCGACTACCGACGCTGAAACGAGCGACGCCGACACAACGGAGACCGCAGACGACGAATCAGCCGAGGAATCCGATGACGGTGGCGGCCTCGGCCTGACAGGCAAGGCAAAAGCAATTGCGACAGGCAAGACGCTCATCGAACAGGAGGAACTCCAGCCACATCTCGACGAACTGGAGGTTGCGCTGCTCGACAGCAACGTTGCACTCCCTGTCGTTATCGAGATTCTCAACGGTATCGAGGAGAACCTCACCGGCGAGGCCCGCGGCCGACTGCAGAGCACCGGCAGCCTCGTCGAAGACGCGCTCCGTGAAGCGCTGTACGACGTTATCAACGTTGGCCAGTTCGACTTCGACCAACGCATTGCAGACGCTGACAAACCGTTTGTGATGGTCTTTACCGGTGTCAACGGCGTCGGCAAGACAACCTCGATTGCCAAACTCTCGCGCTATCTCGAACAGCAGGGTTACTCGACGGTGCTGGCAAACGGCGACACCTACCGTGCCGGCGCGAACGAGCAACTGCAGGAACACGCTGACGCGCTGGACCGAAAGCTCATCACCCACGAACAGGGCTCGGACCCGGCGGCAGTCATCTACGACGCTGTCGAGTACGCACAGGCCAACAATGTCGACGTGGTGCTGGGTGATACGGCCGGTCGACTCCACACCAGCGACGACCTGATGGACCAACTCGAAAAGATCGAGAGAGTCATCGAGCCAGATATGACTGTCTTCGTCGACGAGGCGGTGGCCGGGCAGGACGCGGTCAACCGCGCCGACGAGTTCGACAAGGCAGCGACAATCGACGCCTCGATTCTGACCAAAGCTGACGCCGACCAGGACGGCGGCGCGGCCATTTCCGTGGCCCACGTCACTGGCAAACCGATTCTTTTCCTCGGTACCGGACAAGACTACGACGACCTCGAGCGGTTCGAGCCCAAGCGGATCGTCAACGAACTGCTCGGTCCCGAATAATCGGCTGTTTTTTGCCGCCGGCCGTCGACGTGACGAATATGACAGTCTTAGTCGCTTACGACGGGTCCGACCCCGCAGTGGCCGCCGTCGAATACGCTATCGAAGAACACGCCGACAAAGAGATCGTTCTCCTCCGCGTCGTCGAAATCGCGAGCGGCATGACCGACGCCGGCCTCAATCTGATTCAGGAGCGATTCCGCGAGAAACCCGAAAAGCTCCGAAAAGAAGCGCGTGAGAAGGTTGCAGAGGATATTTCTGATCTCTTCGAGGACGCTGGTCTGGAGTACGAGACAGCGATTGTGTTCGGCGACCCGGCCCGTGAAATCGTCGACTACGCCGAACAGAACGATATCGACCAGATTGTCATCGGCAGCCACGGTCGCTCCGGTGTCTCTCGGATTCTGCTCGGAAGCGTCGGCGAGAAAGTTGTCCGGCGCGCGCCGATGCCGGTGACGGTGGTTCGGTAGTTACTCCGCGTTTGATTTGTCGGGGAGGACAGTCACGCTCGCAACGCTGTCGCCAGCGTCGACTTGCATGATGGTGACCCCTTTCGTGTTGCGGCCAACCGTCGAAATCTCCGCAACCGGACAGCGCATAATCTGGCCGTCGTCGCTCATCACGACGATGTGGTCAGACTCCTCGACGGCTTTGACCGTCGCGACGGGACCGTTCCGCTCGTCCGTTTTGATATCGATGAGTCCCTTGCCGTAGCGTGACTGTGCGCGGTATTCCGTGAGCGGAGTGCGCTTGCCGTAGCCCTGTCGGGTGACCGTCAACAGCGCGCGCTCGTCGTCGTCGGTGGTGGCGACCATCCCCGCCACGCGGTCGTCGCCTTCGAGGTCGATACCCCGGACACCGCGAGCGGTGCGGCCCATCTCTCGGGCTTCAGTCTCGTCGAAGCGGATGGTCATTCCGTGCTCTGTGCCGATGACGAGGTCACCCGTTCCGTCGGTGACCTCGACATCGATCAGTTCGTCGTCCTCGCCGATGTCGGCCGCGATGATTCCCGTCGAGAGGATGTTGTCGAACTCCGCCCCGTGGGTTCGCTTGACGTAGCCCTGCCGGGTGACCATTGTGAGACACTCGTCGTCGTCGAACTCGTCGGTGTCGACGACGGCGGTGATCTCTTCGCCATCGTCGAGGTCGATAATATTGACCGCGGATTTTCCGCGTGCGGTCCGGCCCATCTCGGGGATTTCGTAGGTCTTGAGCCGGTAGACCTGCCCCTGATTGGTGAAACAGAGCAGGTAATCGTGGGTGTTGGCCCGGAAGACCTTCGAGACGCGGTCACCCTCCTTCGGGTCGGCGCCGATAATCCCCTTGCCACCGCGGCGCTGTGGGTCGAAGTTCTCGGCGGGCATCCGCTTGATGTAATCTTGCTCGGTGACGACGACCAGACAATCTTCCTCTGGGATGAGGTCCTCGTGGGTGACCTGCCCCTCGTCTTCGAGGATTTTCGTCCGCCGGTCGTCGTCGTACTGCTCTTTGATTTCGGCGAGTTCGTCCTTGATGACGCCGAGCAGTTTCTCCTCGGAGCCAAGCACAGATTCGAGATACTCGATCTGTGCTTGCACGTCCTCGTACTCGTCTTCGATTTCGCCGGCTTCCATCGACGTGAGCGAGCCAATCTGCATTCGCAGGATGTGCTCGGCCTGCTCTGCCGAAAAGTCGAACTCAGACTGTACGTCCTCGTACTCGACACCCTCCAGTTCGTCGAGATCAATCTTGCCTTCGAGGGCCTGCTGTGCCTGCTCGCGGTCCTCGGATTCGGTGATGAGGTTGACGATTGCCTCGGCGTTGTCGACAGCCTTCAGTCGGCCTTCGAGGATGTGTGCCCGGTCTTCTGCTTCTGCAAGGTCGTGTTCGGAGCGGCGCCGAACAACCTCTTTGCGGTGGTCGAGATAGTGCCGAAGCGTCTCCTTCAGCGAGAGGACCTGCGGTTGGCCGTCGACCAGTGCGAGGTTGATGACGCCGAAGGTCGATTCGAGGTGGTGTTCGAGCAGTTGATTCTCGACCACGTCTGCGTTCGCGCCGCGCTTGAGGTCGATGACAATTCGGACGCCGTCGCGGTCAGACTCGTCTCGGAGGTCGGAGACGCCCTCGATGATGCCTTCGTTCACGTCGTCAGCGACTCGCTTGACGATGCGGGCCTTGTTCTCCTGGAAGGGGAGCTCAGAGATAACAATCTGGTCTGCGCCAGAGTCGTTGCGCTGAATCTCGTACTCGGCGCGCATCCTGATTCGGCCGCGGCCGGTCTGGTAGGCAGAGTAAATCGGGTCTCGGCCGACGATGTTGCCGCCTGTCGGGAAGTCCGGTCCCTTGACGTGCTCCATCAGGTCCTCGACCGTACAGTCAGGATTGTCGATCAGGTGGACCGTCGCGTCGACAATCTCGCCGAGGTTATGCGGCGGGATGTTCGTCGACATTCCAACAGCGATACCCGAAGAGCCGTTGAGCAGGAGGTTCGGGACCTTCGCTGGCAGGACTTCGGGTTCCGTCAAGCGGTCGTCGTAGTTCGGCTGGAAGTCGACCGTATCTTTCTCGAGGTCTTCGAGCATCTCCTCGGCGATGGGGGCCATCCGAGCCTCGGTGTACCGCATTGCCGCGGCCGGGTCGCCGTCCATCGAGCCAAAGTTGCCCTGTCCGTCGACAAGGGGATACCGCAGCGAGAACTCCTGTGCCATCCGGACGAGCGTGTCGTAGATTGCGGAGTCACCGTGTGGGTGGTAGTCACCCATCGTCTCGCCGACGATGGAGGAGGACTTGCGGTGGCCGGAGCCAGAGGTGACACCGAGTTCGTTCATCGCGTAGAGAATCCGGCGGTGGACGGGTTTGAGACCGTCACGCACGTCCGGGAGCGCCCGACCCGCGATGACGCTCATCGCGTAGTCGATGTAGCTCTGCTCCATCTCGTCTTCGATGCGAACGTGTTCGACGTTTGCCGCCGGCGCTTCCACGCTGTCGGGTTCGTCGGGTAGGTCCGAACTCATATATCGACCCACTCCGCCTCAGGCGCGTGCTCTTTGATGAACTCCTTGCGTGGTTCGACGGCGTCACCCATCAACACCGAGAACATCTTGTCTGCCGCGGCGGCGTCCTCGACGGTAATTTGTTTCAGATACCGCGTCTCGGGATTCATCGTCGTCTCCCACAACTGGTCGGGATTCATCTCGCCGAGGCCCTTGAACCGCTGGACCTGGTCGGGCTTGCCATTGCACTTCTCTTCGATAATTTCGTCGCGCTGCTGGTCGGTCATCGCGTCGTAGGTTTCCCCGCGGTAGCGAATCCGGTACAGCGGCGGTTGCGTGGCGTAGACGTGGCCACGCTCCAGCAGTGGCTTCATGTGTCGGTAAAACAGCGTGAGCAGCAGCGTTCGGATGTGTGCGCCGTCGACGTCTGCGTCGACCATGAAGAAGATTTTCTCGTAGCGCAGTTCGTCGATGTCGAACTCGTCGCCGATGCCTGTGCCGAGTGCCGTAATCAGATTACGAATTTCGTCGTTTTCGAGAATCCGGTCGAGGCGGTGCTTTTCGACGTTGAGAATCTTCCCCTTGATAGGAAGCACTGCCTGGAATTCGGGATTACGTCCCTGTTTCGCGCTGCCGCCTGCAGAGTCTCCCTCTGTGACGAACAGTTCGGCCTCGCTCGGGTCGCGTGTCTGGCAGTCTGAGAGTTTGCCGGGCAGCGCTGTCGAATCCAGCGCGCTCTTTCGGCGCGTGAGTTCCTCGGCCTTCTTTGCGGCCTTCCGGGCCTTTGCGGCCTCGACAGCCTTCGAGACGATAGTCTCTGCGGTGTCGGGGTTCTCCTCGAAATAGGTCCCGAGGTGTTCGTGGACGGCTGATTCGACGATTCCTCGGACTTCGCTGTTGCCGAGTTTTGTCTTGGTCTGGCCCTCGAACTGTGGGTCCGGGTGTTTGATCGAGAGGACGGCGGTGAGTCCCTCGCGGATATCCTCGCCTTTCAGCGTGTCATCGAGGTCTTTGAGGAGGCCGTTGTCCTTGGCATAATCGTTCACGACGCGGGTCAGCGCCGTCTTGAACCCGGTCATATGCGTGCCACCCTCGCGGGTGTTGATATTGTTCGCGAAGGCGTGGAGCGAGCCCTGCAGTTCGTCAGTCGCCTGCAGCGCAACTTCGACAGCGACGACGCCGTCGGCGTCTCCCTGGTCGCCGATTGGTTCGTCTTCGTCGAAGTAGATGACGTCCTGATGGAGCGCCGTCTTCGTCTCGTTGAGGAACTTGACGAACTCCTTGATACCGCCCTCGTATTTGAACGTCTGCGTGCGGTCTTCGCGCTCGTCGATGAGCCTGATTTTGACCCCGGAGTTGAGGAAGGCGAGTTCGCGCAGGCGCGATTCGAGTGTCGAGAAGACGAAATCAGTCGTCTCGAAAATCTCGTCGTCGGGCCAGAACTGGATTTTCGTGCCAGTGTCTTCGTCGGGTTCCAAATCGCGGACGCGTTCGAGGTCCCCCTCTGGTTCGCCGTGGTCGAATCGGTGTTCCCAGACAGCCCCGTCGCGTTTAATCGTCACTTCGAGCCACTTCGAGAGTGCATTCACGACAGAGACGCCGACGCCGTGGAGTCCTCCGGACACTTGGTAGGATTTGTTGTCGAACTTCCCCCCAGCGTGCAGGACGGTCATGATGACCTCGACTGCCGCTCGGCCGTGTTCCTCGTGGGTGTCGACCGGAATCCCCCGCCCGTCGTCCTCGACGGATATCGAGTTGTCCTCGTGGATGGTCACGTCGATGCTGTCACAGTGGCCCGCCAGTGCCTCGTCGATAGAGTTGTCGACGACTTCGTAGACGAGATGGTGGAGCCCTCGGGTATCTGTCGACCCGATGTACATCGCCGGGCGTTTCTGGACGGCCTGCAGCCCTTCGAGTACCTGTATCTGTCCTGCCCCGTACTCACTATCCTCAGACATGAAATCGTGAATAATTGTTGTACCCGGGTTGACTTAAACTCCACGCACGCGCGAGCGCACGAGCGCACGGCCACAACCCAGCATAACGGTACGGGCAATAACGGACACGAACCGCAGTTTGAGGCGGTTGGAGCGAGAACAGACAGCTATGCGAGTTCCAGAACGGACAATTGGGTCGATGTGCACGGAGTCAGTCTCCTGGGAGTTGCTGAACACGCTTGTCGACTGTGCGCCCCGGATGGCCGGCCACGAGGGCGAACAGGCCGCTATCGAGGCGATGGCCGAGCAGTTCCGTGACATCGGCCTCGAGGACGTGACTGTCGAAGAGTTCGAGGTGCCGACGTGGTACCGCGGGCGGTCGGAACTTCGCGTTCCCGGCCGAGCGACCAGTTACACGGGAACCCACGAACTCATTGGACTTCCGCTCACGCCGTCGGGAGAGGTTACGGGGCCAATCGTCGACGTTGGCTACGGTACACCCGAGGAGTACGACGAGAAAGACATCAGGGGTGCGCTGGTTGTCGCCTTGGGTGGCACGCCGGACTCCTACGACCGCTGGCTCCACCGCCGCGAGAAATACGAGATGGCCGCCGACCGCGGCGCTGTTGGGTTTCTGTATCGCAGCCGCAGAGATGGCTGTCTGCCGCCGACTGGTGGCATCGGCGGCGATTCGCCGCCTGGCGAGATTCCCGGCGTTGGTATCTCCCGCGAACTGGCCGACAAACTCACGCGGCGTCCCATCGACGAGGCCGAACTAACCGTCGAGTGTGAACTGCAACACCAGTCCTCCGCCAACGTCTCCGCCCGACTGGGGCCGAATACCGATGAAGAACTCCTGCTCACGGCGCATCACGACGCCCACGACATTGCCGAGGGAGCCAACGACAACGGCTGTGGCTGTGCGCTGGTTGCGGAGGTTGCCCGCATCCTGAAAACGGTCGAAGATGACCTCGAAACCGCGGTCAGGGCAACTACCTTCGGAGCCGAGGAAATTGGCCTTCTTGGCTCGACACGCGCCGCGGAGCAACTCGACCACGAGAAGGTCAAGGCAGTGTTCAATCTCGACGGCATCGGGACGACCCGTGACCTCGCTGTCGATACCCACGGCTTCGAGGCGATTGCCGAGGCCGCCGAGCGAGTCGACGAGCGCGGGTCCACGCCCGTCGACGTCAACGAGAAGGTCAACACCCACAGCGACCACTGGCCGTTCGCCCGCGAGGGCGTCCCGGCAGCGATGGCCTACTCCGTCGGCGGGTCGGACCGGCGAGGCTGGGGCCACACCCACGCTGACACGCTCGACAAACTCGACGCCCGTGACCTGCGGGCGATTGCGCTCCCGCTGGCGGAGATGGTCCTCGAACTCGCAGATGGAGACTGCTCGCCTGACCACGTCTCCGCCGACACAGTGCGTGACCGCGCTCGCGAGGAAGGCTACGACGTGTAAGAGACGAACCGCCTGTCCTCGAGCGTCGGCACCGTCTCCGAGGAGTCGAAGGCCGTGAGCGCGTCGACTTCGTGACCGAAGCCAATTTCTCTCAGCCACTCCGCTGTCGAGGACGCTCGTAATCGCTCTTGGAGTTGCGATTCATCGAGCGACTCGCCGTGGTATCTGGCCGTAATCAACTCCGCGCCCACCGTGTCCTCTGTCACAACTTCGCCCTGCCGTCCCGCGGCGACGACCAGCGAGTCACGGTTTCGCTCGCACAGTACGTCCGCAACGGCGGCGGCGTTGACGGTACTGCCGACGAGCAACCCCTCCGGGTGGCCGACGCGGTCCATCGCTCGTGTGCCGTTCGAGGTCCGAATCCCGACCGGCCGACCCTCGATATCGGCGTCAGCGATGACCGACGGGAGCGGCGAGAGGTCGAACCCATCGATTGGCCCGCCGTTGTCTTCACCGACCAGCACGGCGTCGTCTGTCTCACGCTTGAACTGCAGCGCTTGCTCGACACCACCGAAGGGCTTGACGTAGGACGCGCCCTCCTCCAGCAGACGAACGATACTCGTCGAAGAGATAATGACGTCGACGACGACAAACTCGCCGGTCGGGACTGGCTTGGGAATATCCTCTAGTCGGTCGACTCGGTTACAGGTCCCTGCTTGTGAACTGTCTGTCATCGGCTCAAATCGGGCGTTCTCCGTCGATGATTTCCAGTGCGTGCTCGGCCAGTTGCGGGACGCCGTCTTCCATCATCGCGTAGAATGTACTGTCGCTGTTGCCCATGAGATAGCGGGCGTAGAACATCTCGCCGAGTGCAGCCATCTTGTAGACGGCGAGCACGCGATAGAATGTGAGGTTCTCTACCTCGACGCCAGTTTGCTGTTCGTACCGGTCGACCAACTCCCCGCGGGAGTGGTAGTCCTCGCCGGTGAGGAATGTGGGGGCCATCGTTTGCATCAGCGGCGAGCGGTCGCCTTCGACCGGGTCGAGCCAGAAAAAGAGGAACCAGCCAAGGTCGGTCAGCGGGTCGCCGAGTGTGCTCATCTCCCAGTCGAGAACACCGGCGAGTTCGGGGTCGGCGTCGGGACCGAAAATAACGTTGTCCAGTTTGTAGTCGCCGTGGACGAGCGTGTGGGCGGGTTCGTCGGGGACATTGTCGGCCAGCCAGTCGCCAATTTCGGCAATCTCTGGAACCTCGCGAGACTCAGTTGTCTCCTCGAAGGCCCACTCGAACTGGCCCTGCCAACGCTCGACCTGTCGCCCGGTGAAGCCGTCTGGATTGCCAAAGTCGCCGAGGCCAACAGACTCGTACTCGACCGAGTGAATTGCGGCGAGGGTGTCGACCATCTCCGTCCCGATTCCAGCACGGGCTTCGGGATTCTCGAAGCGGTCTGGTTCGGAGTACCGCAGTACGTCGCCGTCGAGTCGTTCCATGACGTAGAACGGAACGCCGATTATCTCGCTGTCCTCTGTCGCGGCCACTGTGTTCGGGACTGGAACGTCGGTGTCCTGCAGCGCGTCGACGACTTCGTACTCCCGGAGCACATCGTGGGCGGTATCGGCTGTCTCGCCGACTGGCGGTCGGCGAATAACGAGTTCTGTGTCACCCCAGGTGACGAACAGCGTCTCGTTCGAGAAGCCTTGGTCGTGGCGCTGTACGTCGAACTTCTCGGTTGCTCCGAGCTGCTCGGCCAGAAACGCGCGGAGATTCTCGTGGTTGACGAGATCAGATTCGGTTGCCATTACCTGCCGTATTCCAGTGAGCTGTAAATACTTTGCTAAGCACAAGAGGGGTTTCTCGTTACTGCTGGAAAGGGAGCAACCAGTTGTGGGGGTTGCTGGAAACCTCGACGGCGAGTGTTTCAGTTTCACCCCGCTTGCGTACAATCTTTAAGCGTTGGCTGGGTAGGAAGAGGCGATGACATCATATCAGTCGCAGCTCGGCGACGATGGAGGCGTTGCCGAGGAGCTGGCCGAAAGCCAGCGTTCTATCTCCATCGCCGAGTTCTTCGAGAAGAACAAGCACATGCTCGGGTTCGATTCGGGGGCCCGGGGGCTTGTCACTGCGGTCAAGGAAGGGGTCGACAACTCGCTCGACGCCTGTGAGGAAGCCGGTATTCTGCCGGATATTTACGTCGAAATCGAGGAAAACCGCGACTACTACACGCTCGTTATCGAGGACAACGGCCCGGGAATTACCAAAGAACAGGTGCCGAAAGTCTTCGGGAAACTGCTCTACGGCTCACGGTTTCACAAACGCGAGCAGTCGCTAACGCCCGACCAGGAGCTGCTGGTCCGACGTGACGGCGAGGTCGATACTGTTCCCATCGGTGTGTTGTGTGACGCCTATCTGCCCGAAGACGGCGAGGCCGGTCGCCGCGTGCCGGCGGGCATCGAGGTGCCGTCGTTCGACCGCGAGACCCACGAGATGACCTGGCAACCGGTCACCCACGCAATTCGGCACGAAACCGACGAACAGACCTACGAAATACTGACGGAGAGGGGCCGGACGGTCGAAGTCACGGGCAACCACAGCCTGTTCTCGGTCAGCGCCGACGGCGAGACGACAGAAGTAGCGGCGGGGGCTCTCGAACCCGGCGACACCGTTCTCGCGCCGCGCTCGCTCCCGACGCCCGAGGATTCGCTCTCGGAGGTGAATCTGCTCGAACACCTCCGCCCGTCTCAGTTCGAGGACCGGCGAGCCTACGTGTACGGATTCGAGTCCTCTGACCTCGAACGAATTCGTGACGGCGAGAACGTACGCAAGAAGCCTTCGCCGGAGAGCGACCGAAAGCGGACGTACTACCGGTACAACGGGGTCGATATCCTCAAAGACAGCCTCGAAACGAACTACCTAAAAGACGGGTATCTGCCGGTCGAGACCGTTCTCGAACTCGGCTGGGAGTCTCTCGCCGCGACGCGGGACTGTACGTTTCGAACGTACCAGGTCGGCGGAGAGGCGACTGAACTCCCGGTCACGGTACCAGTTTCTACGGATTTCATGCGGTTACTCGGCTACTACGTCGCCGAAGGACACGCCGGACCGCGACAGGTCGGCCTGACGTTCGGCTCACACGAGCAGGAGTTGATCGAACACACGGAACAGACGTTCGCGGCGCTGGGAACGGAGTCGACGACGGTCCAGCGCGAGCGAAACTCGACCCGGGTCAAAGCCTTCGGTTCGCCGCTGGCGCTGTTTCTGGAGAGCGTCTGTGGCGACGCCGCCGAAACAAAACAAATACCCGAGTTCGTCTTCCGGGTTTCTCCGGAGCACCAGCGCGAGTTCATTACGGCACTGTACCAAGGGGACGGCTCCGACAGCCATCCGAGCAACGAACTCTCTCACACGACGGTGAGCGAGCGGCTCGCGCGCCAGCTCTCGGTACTCTGGAATATGCAGGGGGTGCTCGCCAGCACCGAACAGACTGAGTCGACTAACGGCTACGGCGACGGAACGTCTACACAGTACCGGACGAAAGTTTACGGCGGTGACGTCGAAACCCTCGACGAATTCGAGCGCTCGCTGGACGCTGGCGAACAGCGATACAAGCGAGTGCCGACATCGTTGCTCGAAGAACTCGCGGTCGGAGAGGTTTCGCACGAAACCGTCCCGGATTCAATACCCGGATTGCTGATGGGGGTCGGAGTCGGCTCGTCACTCGAACACGCCGAGGTGTACCAGTCGCTCATCGAAGAGGCGCTCGACGGAAACTGCGTCGAGAAACCGCGGTACGTTCACAATCTCGAAGAGATAGGACTGTTGGACGAGAAACATCGCCCCACAGAGACGCTCAGAGACGTCTGGGAGCACATCAAGCGTCTGCAGGGTATTACGGAGACGGACGTGTGTCTCCTGCCAGTAAAAGAGGTCCGCAAGACGGAGCCGCCGGAGTACGTCTACGACATCTCTGTTCCGGGAGCGACCGGCCGCGACGAGAACTTCGTCGTCGTGAACGACGGGGCGCTGTCTGTCAAAAACAGCCGCGGACAGCAGGGGATTGGTATCTCCGCAGCAGTGCTGTACTCGCAGTTGACCTCGGGCAAGCCAGCGCGAATTACCTCACGGACGGAGGGGAGCGAGCAGGCACAGTACTTCGAGTTGATTGTCGACACCGAGACAAACGAACCAGAGATTAGCGCCGAGGAGCCAACCTCGTGGGACCGCCCACACGGCACGCGTATCGAACTGGAGATGGAGGCGAACATGCGCGCTCGCCAGCAGCTCCACGACTACATCAAACACACTGCGGTCGTCAACCCACACGCCCGACTGGAGTTGCGCGAGCCCAAAGCAGAGTTCAAATTCGAGCGTGCGACGGACCAGCTCCCAGCAGAAACGGAGGAAATTCGCCCACACCCACACGGCGTCGAACTCGGGACGCTGATCAAGATGGCCGAGTCGACGGATTCGTACTCGCTGTCAGGGTTTATGCAGGGAGAGTTTACCCGGGTCGGCCAGAAGACAGCCGACTCGGTTATCGAAGCGTTCAACGACCGATATTACGGCCGTGAACTACGCTGGCGGCCACCAGAAGCCCACGAAGACGCGGATATCGAAGCAGCAATCACCGACGCCGTCGCCAACAAGGGAAGCGAGGTCACTGCCGACTTCGCCGAGCGCGTTCTCGACGCGATTCACGACCACGAGCGACTCGCTCATCACGAACTGACCACCATCATCGAGGAGACTGCCGACGACATCCAGACCGACCACGGCACGACCTTCGGCGCGACGGTCCGTGAGAAGGCCAGAGACGCCGCGTGGGTGGCGATCACAGACGAGCGGGAGGCAGACATCTACGCGCTCATCGACGACGCGACGACGAAGCGAAAGGACGACGCTGTGATACAGGCGATGGCCGAGCGACTCGCGGCCAAGTTCGCGACGGGTGACCGCCACCGGTTCGTCGAGGACGATGTGCGCCGGTTCGTCGACCGGGCGGCAGAGATGACCGAGGACCGCGACGACGCAACCTTCGGCGACACCGCCCGAGAGAATATCACCGAGGCGCTGTGGGAGACTGCGTCGAAGGTTCCGGACGACCCGCCACAGATCACCGATATTGCGTCCGACCGCGACGCAGCCTCCGAACTGCTGACGGCGATGCGAGAGACGGACATCATCTCGCCGCCGACAGACTGTCTGGCCCCGATTACAGCGGAACTGGTCGAGGCTGGCCTCCGCAAGGAGTACGACGCAGAGTTCTACGCTGCTTCGACGCGAGACGCCGCAGTTCACGGCGGTGACCCGTTCATCGTCGAGGCGGGAATCGCCTACGGCGGCGAACTCGAAGACGGCGGCAAGGCTGACGTAATGCGCTTTGCCAACCGAGTCCCGCTGGTCTACCAGCGCGGCGCGTGTGCAACGACTGACGTACTGAAAGATATCGGGTGGCGGAACTACGGACTCGACCAACCCGGCGGCAGCGGACTCCCGAACGGACCAGCAGTGATTATGGTCCACATCGCGTCGACGAACGTCCCGTTCACGAGCGAGTCCAAAGACGCCGTTGCGAACGTTCCGGAGATCGAGCACGAAATCGAACTCGCGGTTCGAGAAGCCGCCCGCGAACTCAAGAGTTTCCTCAACAAGCGGCGCTCGATGCAACAGCGCCGCCAGAAACAGGATAAACTCGCGACCATCCTCCCGGAGATGGCTGAGAAACTCACCAGCGTCACGAAAAACGACGAACTCGAAATAGATGGCACACTCGCCCGGATTATGAACGACGTGCTCGTCGAACGCGAGGAGTCCGACGGAGCGATGGAAGTGACTGTCGAGAACAACTCGGATACACAGGCCGAGTTGGAGATTACCGAAATCGTCAGCGCCGAACCGGAAACCAACGGTGACGCGCAGGTCATCGAGATGGACGGCGAGTGGTTCATCAAGTGGAATCCAACCGTCGACAGCGGCGACGAACAGACCTTGCACTACGAGGTTGCAGACGCTGCCGAGGCAAACCTCTCGGTTGATGGCATCGAAGACGAGAAACTGACTATCGACGCCTAACAATGAGTACAGAAGACACACCCGACCCACGCGAGCAACTGATGGCGCTGGCCGAACAGTTCTACGAACAGTTCGACGAGGGCAACGTCCCCCAGATGCAGGTCCCGACCCGAACGAAGACCAACATCGAATACGACGAAGACGAAGAGGTCTGGGTCTACGGCGACCGTACCTCGACACGGACGGCAAAGACCGTCAGCGGTGCTGAGAAACTCCTGAAAGCCTCCTACACGATCGACTTTCTGGTCAACCAGATCGAACAGGACCGCTCTTCGACGCTGCGAGAACTGTATTACCTCTCGGAGTCGTGGGATCTTGATGAAGCACAGTTCGGCAGTCAGGACGAATCGAACTCGCTAATCGAAGACCTCGAAATCGTGTCTGGCGCGACACGGGAAGATTTCCGCATGCGCCCGGAGGAATCCGGCGCGACGATCATGGGCCCGCTCAAGTTGCGCGAGCAGACCCGCCGCGGTGAACGCGAAATCCACTGCCAGAAAGACGTCGGTGAGGGTGGCTACCAGATTCCGAACAATCCCGACACCATCGATTTCCTCGACCACGACGCCGATTTCGTTCTGTGTGTGGAGACCGGTGGTATGCGTGACCGACTCGTCGAAAACGGATTCGACGAGAATTACAACTCGATCATCGTCCACCTGAAAGGCCAGCCTGCACGGGCAACCCGGCGGATTACGAAACGACTGCACGATGAACTTGGCCTCCCGGTGGTCGTCTTTACTGACGGTGACCCCTGGAGTTACCGCATTTACGGGTCTGTGGCCTACGGCTCGATCAAGAGCGCACACCTCTCGGAGTATCTCGCGACGCCAGAAGCGGATTTCGTCGGCATCCGACCGCAGGATATCGTCGAGTACGACCTCCCCACCGACCCGCTCAGCGACTCCGATATCAATGCCCTGGAGTCTGAACTCGACGACCCCCGGTTCCAGACCGAGTTCTGGGAGGAGCAGATAGAACTCCAACTCGATATCGAAAAGAAGTCCGAACAGCAGTCACTGGCTTCCCGTGGACTGGACTTCGTTACCGATACGTATCTCCCAGAACGGCTTGACGAGATGGGCGTGCTCTAATCTGCCGGCGAATCCCGCGCTGAATCTGTCGACACGTCGATGTAATCTGTTTCTGGAAAGAGTCGCCCTGTCTCGTAGCGAATCCCAACGAGAAGAATCACGCCGGCGGTCAGTGGCAATAGTGCACAGGCCGCGTAGATTGGCGTGAACCCGACGGCTTCGATGAGTGGCAGCGATACCAGCGGCCCCAGTCCCCCGCCGATATCCCCAAGGACGTTGTTCGTCCCGGAGGCTCGGCCCATCTGGTCTGCGGGAGTCAGGTCTGCAAGCAGCGCCACCAGCGGACCGCTTGTTCCGCCCTGTCCGCTGCCGATCAACACGCAAGCGAGCATCAGGGTTGGAACCGAATCCGCGATAGCGAGAACGAGAAAACCGACCGAGGCGACGCCGATGAAAAACAGGAGAATCGGAACTCGGGATTTGCGGTGGTCGCTCAGGTAGCCGCCGGCGAGCATGAACACCGCTGCGCCGAGGACGGTAATCGCCATGAACATTCCCGAACTCCCCTGTGCGCCGAAGCCGAGAACGGCAAGATTTCGCTTGTTGAGAAAGAGCACGAGCGTCGAGAACAGCGCGCCGATGTAGCCGAACAGAATCGTGAAGTTCACGAGTCCAACGGTGAGCGTCGTCGGACTGCGGTCGATTTCCCACGGCTTCACCGAACTGTTTGCCTCGCCTTCGACGTGGGTTTCGGGAACGAACAGATAGGCCAGCAGCGCGGCCAGCAGTGCGAACATCGTCGCCACGACGAAGGCGACGATGTCGCCGGGGAGATTCCAGATCACGCCGTCAGCTACGTCGCTGACGACGCCGCCCACGACGAGTCCAGTGGGGAATCCGAAGATAGTTCCGCCGCGAATCAGCCCCATACTCGTCCCACGGGAGCCACTCTTGCTCACGTCGGCGGCGATTGTGTACGCCGTTGCGAACACGAGCGCGCTGCCGAGTCCCCAGAGGATTCTGGTTAGCAGAAACCACGGCTCGGGGACCGGCGAGAAGTACGCGACGATGTAACCAGAAGTACCGACAGCCTGGATGAACAGGCCAGCGATGAATGGCGTCCGTGTGCCGACGCGGTCGACAATACTTCCGGCTGGAGCGTTTGCAACCAGCCGAGCAAACCGGTTTGCACTGAGAATCAGTCCGACAAAAAATGGTGAGATGCCGAGGACAGAACCGAGATTCGGAAGAATCGGAAAGATGACGCCACCACCGAACCCGACGAAGAATGTGCTCGCGATGACTGAGCCGATAATGACGTACTGTTCGTGAGTTATACCATCGTTACCCTCCTCGTTGCTCATTGATTACCATCCCACACACGCGGGAGTCCCGACCAAACTGCCGTCGGACCGGTCGTAAAAGACGAATAACTGCGCATACTAACTGAATGGTCAGTCAGCACTTTACTGTTTGCGGTTCGAGGCGATTGTTCGCTCTCATTGGCAGGTAATCTCGCTCAGTGTATCCTGCCTTCCAGTCGCTTAGAAGCCGTAGCTCTCGGCCAATACGTCCTCTGCAGTGTCGCCGACGACGTGTGTGTCGCCACCGACGACATCAATTGTCACCTGTGCCGGAGCGAACAGTCCCCGGTCGAGTTCGCTGTAATCGTAGTCGACCGACTCGGCGATGTCAGCGAATGGGTCGCCGTAGTCGTTGCGGGCAGACGAGGCCACCTCGTTGAATCGGTCGAACGATTCGTCGACGACGAGGTGGACCTCGCCGCCGTACATCACGGCGTCGTTCGTGTAGGTCATCGCCGTGGATTCGTCGCCTGCGACGGGTGCGACTGGCGCGGATCCTGACGCTGAGAGCACATCAAGTGGGTCGTAACCGAGTTCAGTCAGGCGGTAGACAGCTAGCTCGGTTGCGCGGGCTGCCCCGACGACGCTGCCGGTGATGCTTGCGGCGGCGTAGGTGGGCAGGAAGACACCACTTTCGGGGACGCCGGCGCGGTCAGCAACCTGCTGGGCGACAGCCTCGTCTGGAAGTTGGTCGGACTCGACGACCAGGACGGCAAAGTCGAACTCCTCGGCGTATCCGACTCTGTCGAAGATGTCTTCTTCAGCGACGAGCGCGCGAGCGGGGCCGCTACCGAGTCCCTCGAACTCCTCGGTCACGAGTTCCCAGCCCCCCTTGCCGGCACAGAGCAGCGATAACGCTGGCTGGTCGGTCGATAGCTCGACGTGTGTTCGGGGTGTCCCCGCGACTCGGCCAGTGCGGGTCTGGATAGTTGCCATTCCGGCAGTTTGAATCTCTGCGAGCAGCAACCCAGCCTCGATAGCGCCCGGCGTCTGCACTCCGAAATCAAGCACCGCGGCGTCACCAGTTAGCTGGTGCACGTCGATAGTCAATTCATCGGCAAACTCGATGGCCTCGTCGACCAACTCGGTGGCCATCCTGTTGAGACTCTCCATGGAGCTATTGCGCGCTCGCCGATAGAAAAGGATAGGGTTCTCAACCCTCGATCAGGCTGATGCGATGGCCGTCCGGGTCCTCCAGCCGATAGCCCGGGTCCGCCGCTTCGACCACAACGATGTCGTCCTGTACGTTCTCGATAATTGCCTCGGCCTCCCCAGTTTCGATACCGACGTCGACGTGGACGCCGCCACGTGCGTCTGCCAGTCCGAGATGTGGCTCCCAGAGTTCGATATCGAACGACCCGGCGGTCAGGCGCACGCGCTTGCGCTGGTCACCTTCGTCGACTGTCTCGAAGCCCAGTTGTTCGTACAGTTTCTGTGCGCGGTCCAGGTCCGCCACCTCGAAGACAACCTCCAATATCCCGTCGATTCCGGGGCCATCCACGTCGGACTGACCGAGTTCGACGCAGTTCGTCTCCGTGTCGTAGAAGTACAACGATTTCGCGTCGCCGAACGTGTGTTCGGCCAATTCGAATCGTTCGTCGAGGCGCTCGTACCACGTGTCGTACTCGTCGGTGGGAATCGACATCGCGTAATGAGTGTGGAGTCCTCCTCGCGGGACGGACTCCGGCCGTCGGAGTAGCAGGTCAGTCTCTCCGGCCGCGAGTGCAACCTCGTGTTCGTCCGTCCGTCGGACATCGAGGTCGAGGAAGGCCTCGTAAAACGACTGTGCCCGGTCGAGATACTTGACTTCAAGTGCAAGCCAGCGGAGTCCATCGAGCATAATTGAGGCTACTGTCCCGCAGTAAATTACTGTTTGGCTCTCACTGATTTGTCGAGATAACCTCGATCACTGCGCGGTCGTCCAGCACCGTCTCTGCGCCGACCTGTCGCTCGCTCCGGCAGTCGATACCGTGCAGGAATCCCTCGCCGATGTCGGTATGGAGATGATAGGCGAACTCCTCGGCCGTCGCGTCGCTGGGGAGCAGAAAGCAGTCCCGGAATGGACCGTTTGTCCACTCGCCCGAGGCCGTTCCGGGGAAGACAGCCTTCAGTTCCAGCACGTCGAAGACGGCGGCTTCGAGCGCTTGCTGGACACCAGTACCGTCGAACTCGCCGGCGAACTCACGAATCTGTTCGAGGCCGGTCTTCTTCTCGCGAGGCAGGTCCCCAGTAATCTCGAATTCGCCGTCGCCGGGCACGTACTCCAGTACGTCTTGCTCGGCACCGTTTTTCAGCGCCTTCTCTGCGTGGGCAGAGACAGGAACGAACGTGAGGTGGTCGTAGGCTGGGTCCTCGGTAATCTCCTCGTAGTTCTCCTGTGCTTCGGGCAGGTCCATCTTGTTCGCCGCGATGACCATCGGCTTGGTGCGCTTGCGAATCTCCTGGGCCAGCAACTGTTGCTCTTCGCCGTCCCAGTCCGACGGTTCGACTGTGAGATCAATCGAGAGAATCGTCTGTTTGATCGCTGCTGGACTGATACTAAACGCCGACAGTTGTTCGCCGAGAATCTCTTCGGGGTCTGGGTCGGAGAGTTGCTTGTCCTCGTAGCGCTGGATCCCCTTCTGGAGGATATCGAAATACCACGCGTCGAGTTCGTCTTCGAGAAACTCGATGTCCTCGCGGGGGTCGTGACCCTCCGTTGCCTCTCCTTCGGCGTCAGTCTGGCCGGAGAAGTCGACAACGTGAATCAAGGCGTCCGTCTCGTTGAGGTCGGTCAGGAACTGATTACCCAGTCCGCGGCCCTCGTGTGCGCCGGGGACTAGCCCGGCGATGTCGACCAGTTTAATCGGGACGAAGCGGGTGCCGTCCTCGCACTTGCCGACGGAAGGCTGGCAGGTCCGGTCGAACTCCGGGGCGGCACACTCTGTGCGAACGTAGGCTTCGCCGAGACTCGGGTCGATTGTCGTGAAGGGGTAGGCTCCCTCGGGCACGTCGTTCATCGTCGCCGCATTGAAAAATGTCGACTTCCCAACAGAGGGCTTGCCGACGAGGCCGATTCGGTAACTCATTGCCCGAACGAGTCCCTGAATGGATAAAAGCCGACGTATCTCGGTTGACTGTGGCAGAGAACAGTTCACACAGGGACTGTGCCGAGCCCAGGGCTCACAGGCGGGTGAAAACGCGAGAAAAATCGTCGATTATTCGATGTGGCCTTCGCGCCGGAGTTGGTCGGCGGCCTGGCTGTCGTATCGCCACTCGATGTCGCCTTTCTCGTCTTGCCAGTCCCAGGGTTCGACCAGCACGACATCGCCTTTTTCGATCCAGACGCGATATTTCATGCGCCCTGGGATACGTCCCATCCGTCGTTCACCGTCTTCGCACTGCAGGCTGACGTGATTGCCACCGTCGTGGCTCTCTACGACAGCAAACAGTTCATTATCGTTGGGCATCCGGAGATTCTTGTGCCCATTATCTTCTGTCACAACCATCCTAGTCTCCCTGAGTATGTAAATCCCCGCGAGGTCGGTGATAGCGGGTCACATGATAACGGCAAGACGACGCTGGTGTGACTCAGTTCAGTTCGTCTGGGTCGGTATCGGTCTCGGTCCGCGTTGCCGGGCCGTCTCGGTATCGTGTGTTCCCCTCACCGACGCCCACCTGTAGTTGACCGCTGGTATCGTCGAACACCATGTGTGAGTGCGGGTAGGCGAACTCGACATTCTCTTCGGCCTGCAACGTATCCCAGATACTTGTCTGGACCTTCGAGCGGACCGTCTGGAGGCTGTACGGCTCTTTAGCCCAGTAGCGCAGACGGAGCAGGACGCCGTGGTCACCGAACTCACTGATGAGACAGTCCGGACCGGCGGGGTAGCGTGCGCCCCCGATGCGGATGCGCGGGCCGCCGGCAATAACCTCGGGTACCTCCCGCGCGCCCGCTTCGATTCTGTCCCGTGCCGTCTTCACATCGCTCTCGTAGGTGATCAACACGTCGAGCGCGAGACGCACGCGCGTGTCTTCGGCGGAGTAGTTGACGACATCGCGCGAGCGCATCTCACCGTTTGGGACCACCAGAAATGTGTTGTCCAGTGTGAATATCTTGGTGTATCGAAGGGTGATATCGTCGACGAACCCGCGTGTCCCCTGGCCCTGGTCCGGGAGTTCGATCATATCTCCGATTTCGTAGGGTTGGTCAGCGAGCAGAAAGACACCGCTGATGACACTGCCGACAATCGGCGCGAGAATGACACCGACCACTGCCGAGAAGACTGTCACCGACAGCGCAATATTCCCCAAATCGAGGCCGTTGATGCGCAACAGTGTCAAGAACCCGAAGGCATAGACGCCAAGGCGAATCGCTGCGAGCGAGACCCGGGTGAGACTCGGCCGACTGACGAACTGCGCGATGCGACGGCTAAAGAGTCGAACGAGCACTCGCGCAGTCAGCCACGTCAACACGACAACCAGCACAGAGGCAGTCAGGTCTACCGCAGTGTCTGGAATCTGGGCCGGGAGCCACTCGGGACGGCTGATTGGACTTACCCCGCTGAAAACACCCGACAACAGTCGCGACACTGTCATGGAGGTGCAGAGACCCCCACGGAAAAAAAGGGTTATGACCCGTCTTACTCCTCAGGAAGCATGTACAGCGTGCCGTCGCCACGAAAGACTTCCACAGTGTCACGGTCTGTCTCTAACTCCGGCGGGCGAGCAACCGACTTCGTCTCGTAGGTTTCTGGGTCGAGAACCTGAACCGCGTGCTCGTCCTCGACAGCGACCAGCGTCGTCTCCTGAGCGTCCTCGCGCCAGCCCAGTCGCGTTCCTTCTGGTGCAGTTCCGTCCTCGAAGGGAGTCTGGTACTCTTCGTGGGTCTTCAGCCGCGTGCCTCGCATCGTCTCTCGGGCGCTTTCGACCAGTACCGGCCCCTCGCCGTCGCCCGGGTCGACAATTTCACCGGGGTGATACGGTGGGAGGCGAACGGCGAAGGTCACGCGGTACAGTTCGTTGCCGTCGTCGTCTTCGGTGACGAGCGTTTCGTGGTCGGTGAACTCGCCACCCAGTTCCTCCGTCACCTGTCGGGCGATCTGCTCGCCTAATCGTGTCGTCGACAGGCGAATATCCAGCCCACCCTGGACCTCGTTGATTTCGGTCACGAACGCCTCGCGGTCACCCTTGTCTTCGAGTTCGTCGACGAGGGTGTGTGCAATCTCTTTGGTTCGGTCTTTCTCGTCTTCGGTTGGCTCTCTGTCGACCCCGCGCAACTGGACAACGCCAGCGTAGGAGCCACCAGCAATCCTGCCACAACGCTTGCACGTCGCGCGGCCAATTTTGACCGGAACAGTCAGTTCCTCAGTCAGTGGTGTCTCGCGCAGGACGCCGGAAAACTGGACATGCATCTTGATTGTCGTCGGGTCGACCTGTTCGGGCGCGACCTGCCAGGAGATACTGCTCGCGTCGACGTGGATAGAGAGCGCGTCAGTTATTTCGTCGATTGCGATATCGGTGTAATCGTCGGCACCGATGTCGACCCATCGGTTGCCGCGGTCGACAGCGCCACACTGCGCACAGACCGTAATCTCGATTCGGTCGGGTGCGTCCACGAGGTCGTACTGTTTCAGATAACAATCGTCACATAGTCGTCCGTCGACTTGGTCCGGAAGCTCCGTCTCTCGGACGATCTCCGAACCACACCGCGGACAGAAGGCTCCGGACCGGCTCATATCACCGATAGACTGCTCGCGCTTGTAAACACCACGTTACCAGTCCAACGTGTCGTCCGTATCGAGCACCGCACCGCCGTCGAGTGCCTCCGCCAGCGCGTCCTCGATGGAGTCGAGTCTGTCGAGCATCTCCTCACGCTGTGACTCGGCGACTGCCGCCGGGTCGGGGTGGCTCTCGCTGTCTCGAATCTCGCGCTCGCGCTCCTCGTCGAAAAACTCCCTCACGCCGAGGGCCTCGACGCGCGCTCGGTGCTCGGTGAGTTCCTCCCGTCGCTGTTCGAGGACCGCGTCCTCGCGAGACCCTACCGTCTCGATAGGCTCGACTCCGTCGGGGTCGTACACCTCGACGAGTTGGTTGAATTTCTTGATGTGCTTGTTACTCCGCGTGGGCATATACGCCCCCTCGGTCCGGACTCGTTTCAACGTTTGGCCCACCCACTCGATGGGTGGATTCATTACGCTCTCTGTCGAACGCTCGGACATGGGACTGTTCCGTGCAGTGCGACAGTTACTCGGCGTCAGCGCCGAGACGGCGGCGACTCGTGACGCTGACCCCGATGACCTCTTCGAGATGAGCACGGCAACGCTGACAATGGAGGCCAACCTGGGGTTCGTTCCGGCCGGGAAAGCGGGTCTCTGTATCGCTGATGTCGATTCGACGGAGTTCTGTGACGCTGTCGAGGAGGTACGAGAGATTCTGACCGTCGGCGAATCCGGCACGCTGGCAGAGTTTCGGGAGGACAGCTACGGGTACCAGTGGATTGTCCTCGAAGCTGAGGCGTTCGAGGACCTCGTGACCGGCGTCCACTACGGTTCGAAAACCCTCATCGACAGGGAGTTTGGGTCGCGCTTGCAGGCGGCCGTCTTTGCGTTCGAGGCGACTGAGCGCGCCGGCCCCGAGACGGGGTCACACGCATACTGGGTGTACTCCTTCCGACGTGGGACGTTCTACCCCTTCGTTCCGAGTGGTGACCAATCGCGCGACAAGTCGACTGAACTGAAACTTTCGGGTGTCCTCGAAAGCGAAATGACCATCGAGGAAAACCGAGAGTACTGGTATCCACTGTGGCCCGACAACCCCGGCGGTCATCCATGGGAGTGAGCACGTACTGGCCACAAAGTACATTATCACTGCTGATTTTGAGCGATTACCCTTATATGTGGGTATAGAATAGGATAGCCCAATGGCAGGATTGGAGCGTATTCGAGGGGGTTTCAGGAGGGTGTACGACCGAATCCGCGGTCGATACGCCCTAAAAATTGGTCTTGCAATTCTGGTCGTGACCGTTCTGTTGGTTGGTGTTGGCTTCTTTACATTTACATCGGTGCAGGCTGACATCGAGAGCAACGCCGAGCAACGACTCGCGGATTCCGCCGAGCGAGAAGCCGCGGGTATCGACCTGTTTATCAAGCAACGCGGTGGTGACGCGCTTCGACTCTCTTCTGTCCAGAATCTCTCGACGTGGAGCGACGAACGCAGGCAGCGCGAACTCGATACCGAACTTATTCGACTGCCCGAGACTGTCAAGTCGATTCACTACGTCGACCTCGAAAACACAGAGGTGATTACCAGCACCGACCCGGACTGGGACGGAAAAGATTTCGAGCGCGGGCAGTATCCGTGGGCGGTTGACCCAGTCACGCTCACGCCCGGCGACGCGCTCCCCTTCCAACCCTACGAGGTTGATGGGGACAAAGAAATTGGCTTCACATCGCTGGCTCTGAGCGACCAATCGAAAGCAATCGTGGTAGTTGTCGACCTGCAGGAACGCAGCCAACTGCTCGATTCGCCAATCGAGGGCGGGAGTATTCAAGTTGTGACTCACGAAGATGGCTCGGTCGTGCTCTCACAGAACCTCGACGATATTAGCCAACAACACTTCCTCGCCGACGACCTCGAATTCATCTCCCGTTCGAACACGGAGACCCGGATCGACCGCGTTTCGACCGACACGGACCAGGTTAACGGGTCGGAGATGATCGTCGCCTCTGGGCCAGTCGAGAACGCGCGCTGGTCGGTCGTCGCCGCCGGTCCGACGAACACGATCTTTGCCACTGCGCAGAACGTCTCCCGTGACCTGCTGTTGCTCATCGCGATTGCTGTCGTCGGATTAGTCGCCGTTGGGGCAGCGATAACCCGCGACATCAACAACTCACTCGACCGGATGACAACCTACGCGACGGAGATCGAGGACGGTAATCTGGATATCGATATCGAACGGTCCCGGACCGACGAATTTGGGGGTCTCGCAGCGGCATTTGTTCGCATTCGGGATACACTCGGCGAACAACTCGCTGAAGTGGAAGAACAGGCGGCCGAGGCTGAATCCGCCCGCGAGGAGGCCGAACAGGCACAACTCCAGGCCCAGCAAGCCAAACAGGAAGCCGAGGCGCTCAGCAGTCATCTCGAAGCCAAAGCCCAGCAGTACCAGGACGGGATTCGTGCGGCCGCCGACGGTGACCTCACCCGGCGACTCGACACCGAGAGCGAGAGTGAAGCGATGACCGCAATCGGGACTGCGGTCAACGACATGCTCAGCGATATCGAAACCCTCGTTCTCCAGATTCAGTCACTCGCGACTGAGGTCGACGACAAGAGCACGGAGGTGACTGATTCGACCGGCGAGATTCGCCGCTCTAGCACGGAGGTCGCAGACAGTATCGAAGAAATCTCGGCGGGCGCAGACACCCAGAGCGAGAAACTCACTCGCGCGGCTGGAGAGATGAACAGTCTCTCGGCGACCGTTGAGGAGATCGCTTCTTCCTCTCGGGAAGTGGCCGAACGCTCGATGGAAGCCGCACAGGAAAGCGAGCAGAGCATGGAAACGGCCACCGAAACCATCGACAAGATGGAACAGATTGAAACCAAGGCAGTCGAGACGGCGACCGAAATGGAAGGGCTCCAGTCCGAAGTACACCGAATTGGTGAGATTGTGGAGTTGATCGACGAAATCGCCGAGCAGACCAACATGCTTGCGCTCAATGCCTCCATCGAGGCCGCCCGCGCGGGCGAGGCGGGCGAAGGATTCGCTGTTGTCGCCGACGAAATCAAAAGTCTCGCCGAAGAGACTGCCGAGGCGACGCAGGAAGTAGAGGAGGTTGTCACCTCGGTCGAAGGCTCGACATCGTCTGTCGCGGAGGACATGTTCGACATGCGTGACGAAATTGAAGAAGGGCGTGACGCGGTTGACGACACTGTCGGCACCCTCGAATCGATTGCCGAGAAAATCGACGCCGCCAACTCGGGGATTCAGTCGATCAACGACGCGACCGACGAGCAGGCACAGTCGACCCAGAGCGTTGTCGATATGGTCGAAGAGGCGAGCGAAGTCAGCGAACGCACGGCCGAGGAATCACAGAACGTCTCCGCCGCTGCCGAAGAACAGACCAGCGCTATCCAGCAAATCTCTGCCAGCGCCGACTCGCTCTCACAGCGTGCCGAACGCCTCGGTGAACTCGCGGCGCAGTTCGAGACTGACGCTGATGCCGAGACGGAACCCGATACAGCAGAAGCAGCCGACGACTGATCAGCCGACTTTTGTTGTCAATGTCTCTCGGGCCGTCTGTAAAAAATGGCTCTCTTGAAATCCTCAAGAACTGATAGGGTCGGCATGCGAGAGACAGAGGGTGGACGCAGCATACCACCTGTCCTATTTCGTCCACCTAATCTCGTATTCGAGTTCGTATCGTTGCTCGCCGGTTTCTGAATCCGTGAGTCGTTCGAGTTCGACTTCGAATCGAGGTCGGTCCGGCAGAGCCACGGTCTGTTCTTTTCGGTCGCTCACTAGCCTGACGTCCCCAGATTCGATTTGATCTGCAGCATCGCGTAACGATTTAGCAATCTCGGTTCTCGGAACCTCTTCCTCGGTTTTGAATAGCTCTTCTTCGGGCATCAGTTCTCACTACAGTTCCAACGGCAATATAGCCACGTGCCAATTCCATAACAGGAGAACACGTTTCGATGCTGGATATGTATATTCAGCAGGATGCTGAGAACATATCACTGGTCGAAGATTTCGACAGAGCCCAAAAAGACCGCTCCGTAACTGTAATCCGAACTTAACCGCCGAACTCTCAGGTCAGCGCCGAAACCACGTCGAAGCGGTCGTCCATGATACGCGACCACCTTTTTCATCGTCTGGTGCGCTGCGCGCACCGCTCTCTGCTCACGGGCGCGGAGCGCCCGTTCGCACGGTCAGCGAGACCGGAGGTCTCGCTTGACTCGAAAAACGTGGGTGAAAAAGTCCCGCGACTCGCTGCACTCGTCGCGGTGAAACGCAGCCGTTGGCTGCGTGCGTTATCCGCCAAACTCTTCGGTGAGTGCCGGAACCACGTCGAAGAGGTCGCCCACGATACCGTAGTCTGCGATATCGTAAATCGGCGCGCTTGGGTCGTTGTTGATCGTGATGATCGTGTCTGCGCCTTTCATCCCGGCAACGTGCTGGACTGCGCCGGAGATACCGATGGCGATGTAGATGTCAGGCGTGACCTTCTTTCCGGACTGGCCAACCTGTCGCTCCTGCCCGAGCCAGCCGTTGTCGACAATCGGTCGGGAGGCGGAGACGGTCGCGCCGAGTGCGTCGGCGAGGTCGTGGACGAGTGGGAGGTTGTCCTCCTCCTCGATACCACGGCCGATGGAGACGAGTACGTCAGCCTCGCTGATGTCGACGTCACCGGAACCAACTTCCTCGTAGCCGTTGACGGTCGTGTTGAGTGCCTCCTCGTCGATGTCGGCGTCGAACGCTTCGACGGCGGCGTCGCCGGTGCCCTCTGCAGCGGGCCACTCGCCGGGTCGGACGGAGACGAAGGCCGTCTCGGAGTCGACGTCGATGGTACCCTCGGTCTTGCCGGAGTACAGCTCTCGGATGACCGAGAGACCGTCGCCAGTCTCGAATGCAATGGCGTCAGTAACCAGCGGCATGTCGAGTCGCTCGGCCACGGCCGGGTAGAAGTCCATGCCATTGACCGTGTTGCCTGCAAGGACGTACTGGGCGTCGATTTCGTTGGCAATCTGTTCGACTGCCTGCGTGCAGACGCCGTGGTTGAACTCCTCACCGTGGTCGACGGTGTGGACTGCGTCGACGCCCTCGCGGTTGAGGTCCTCGCCGTATTCGTCGACATCGCCGCTGATGATGGTAGCGTGGAGGTTACCACCGGTCGAATCAGCGAGTTCACGGCCTGCAGTCAGTAGTTCGTAGCTCACGTCACGGAGTTCGCCGCGGCGGTGTTCCGCGACGACGAGAACGTCACTCATGCTCCCACCCCGCGCTCGCGGAGGAATTCAGCAAGTTGCCCGGCTGTGTCCTCGGCGCTGCCCTCGAACAGCTCGGTGTTGCTCTCGCTTTCGGGCTCGACGAGTTCTGTGAGTTCGATTGCCGACTCTTCGAGTTCGACGCCGATGTCCTCGGGCGACATCACGTCGAGTGGCTTGCTCTGGGCCTGCCGGATTCCGCGCAGGCTGGCGTAGCGGGGCTCGTTAATCCCCGTCTGGATCGTCAGCACTGCTGGCAGTTCGACGTCGGTGAGTTCCTCGACACCACCTTCGAGTTCGCGGTGGATGGCCGCGTTACCGCTGTCACGGTCGAGGTCGAGCTGGTTGACGACTGCGGCCCACTCGTAGCCGACCTGTTCGGCCAGGGCAACGCCGGTCGCACCAATCGACACGTCGCCAGACTGGACGCCCGAGAGGACGAGGTCTGGGTCTTCTTCTTCGACGACACCGGCGAGCAGTCGAGCCTTCTGGGACGGGTCGAGGACAGTCTGGCCCTCGAAGGAGTCGTCCCAGACACGGATTGCGCGGTCGGCACCCTTCGCGAGTGCGGTCCGAATCGTCTCTTCGACGCGCTCGGCGCCGAAGGTTATTGTGACGACCTCGATGTCGTCGTGCTCTTCGCTGATCTGGACGGCCTCTTCGATAGCGTAGTCGTCCCACTCGTTGAGGTCGTAGGTGAGGTACTGATCGGCGATCGATGTGCCACTGATCTCGAACTCGTCGTCCGCGTCAGCAACCTCCGTCACTGTTACGAGTATCTTCATACAGTGTACACATTTTCCCACGCGAGGTAAACATTTTCGATACGGCTGAAAACCCACGAGCAGTTTGTTTTTGTCTTGGTAACGATTCCTCGCCACCTCCCTTACACAAGACAGTGTTCTGTCGTAATCGCCGGCAGTTGCAAACACTCCGTCGTGACCCGTTCTCGTTACTCCTCGGAGTTGGTCACGTCTTCGTCAGGGAACGAGATGAGGTTCTCACGGCCAATCCGGAGTTTGTCGATTCGACCCTCGTCGTCCATCGCAGACAACAGTTGTGAGACTTTGGCGTTCGACCAGTCCGTCTCCTTGACAATATCTGCCTGTTTCATCCGCCCGCCGTTCTGGGTGAGTAATCGCTCGACGCGCTCCTCGTCGCTCAATAACTCTGTGTCGATTTGGTCATCGTCCGCCTCGTCTGGTTCGGCGTCAGCAGCTCCGTCGTCGGGCTGTTCTCGTTCAGCTGATTCGTTTGCGGCCCCGGACGTTCCTGCCGATAGCGCTCCGGCTACGTCAAGTTCATCCGGAATGTCGATTTTGACCTGTTCGCTTCGGCTCAGGAGCACCGCAACTGCGATACCGAGTGCTGCAATTGGGAGGATAATCCACGGAAACGCTTCAGATTGCTCACCTGGCTGGTTGTCGGTGTCGTCCTCGGGTTGGATGCCACCGGGACCAACGAATGTCGCCTGCAGCGTTTCGTCGGTAAATAGCTCTGGCCCGGTCCATCGGAGTTCACCGTTCTGAGTATTGACGTTGGCGTCCCGCACCCCGTAATTCTCGGGCACACGAAGCGTCAATGTCTCTGACTCGTCAAGCTCTGGGAACCAGAGTGTGCCGGACTCGGTAACCAGCACAGCACGGTCAATCTGGAGTTGGTTCCCCTCGGTTCCCATGAAATTTTCCCAAGTAAATTCGACAGTAAACCTCCCTTTTCCGGACTGGATTTCAGACTCCGTGGCAGTCTCTCGGTTGAGCCCAGTGAGGGCCATCTCTCGGTTAGTCTGACTGTTCACGCCCGCTAGTCCAGTCTCGAACGCCGAGAGACCCAGCGGCGGTAGCTCACCGTTCTCAAAATCTTCGGCGGTCGAGCGGTAAGCATCGACTTCTTCTGCTGTGTCGAGCGAGACAGTGGTCGTAATATTCCACCTCGCGTCGCCATCAGTCTCTAAAATTGCCATAAACTGCACGTCGGGACTCTCGCCGAAGGGGTCCTGTTCGTCCGTCTGGTCGACAGTGTCGGGTGGAGGCGAGCCCGCAACAATGGGAACCAGTCCACAGACCACCACGCCGACGATGAGGAGGGCAGCCGCAGCGACACGCGACGGCGGAGACATACCCCGGATGTCGTCCCCTGTCGTGAAAACGCTTTCTATGAAACGTCACCGCCCTGCTTAAACGGTCTCGGCACCGCTCGTGCCGTCTTAGTAGCTGTACGGCTCGTAACAATTCTGACACCGTATGTGTCACTCGCTGCCTGTGGAGCCACTGGGTTTTTATACGCTAGCGCAGAACTGTATTTTGAGATGAATACGGCTCGCCGCGCTGTGGTCGCCCTCCTTGCCGGTTGTCTGTTGCTCACAGTTGGGGCTCCAGTCGGAAGCCTCGCCTTCCAGCAGACAGCGGATACCGGTCAGCTGACGATTTCGGAACGCG
>JAQCNR010000101.1 GCA_028274925.1 Halovenus sp. | reverse complement strand
CTTCGGAACGCTGCTCGGTCTCGGCACGTTCACAACGTACAACTGGGTCACACAGGTCGATGACCCCGACGAGTATCTGCGATATCCAGACGCTCTCGGGGCCGTCTTCCGTGGCAAACTCCGGGCGTTTTACGCCTGCTCGCTGCCGTTTGGATTTGCGTATCTCGCGCTCGGTGGCCTCCGCTATCCAGTAACTGACCTCGCACTCGGCGTCGTGGTGTTCCCGCTGGTGGGGCTGTACGTCTTCGGGCTGACGGCCTACATCACTGGGTTTTCGGCGAACGAACTGCTGTTCGATACGGCACTGTTCGGGCTCTACGGCGTTGGCCTCGCAGTGGTTTCGGTGCCGCTTCTGGTCGCTGCGCTCGCCTACGGCACCGCACCGGCCCAGTCCGTGGCGGTAGCACTCGGCGTGGCAGTCGTTGCCGCCGCAATTGGTGGGGTCATGACTCTCCGCGCACCCGGACGCTGGCACGAGAAACTCCGCGCCGAGTGAGTCACACCAGTAGCGTGTTCAGCGCGTCCGGCACGACGAGCACGTCACTGCCCGGTTCGATTGCTTCCTCACTACTTTCGCTGGCGTGCATGAGGCAGTCCTCGACGAGGTCTGGATACTCGCTGTTTGTCACCCAGATGTCGTGCTCCCGAAGCACTCGGGCCAGCACGAACGCTCGCTGGGTCCCCGGTTCGTAGCCCGCTCGGAGTTCGTCGTACAGCGTCGCCGCGTCGTCGGCAGCCGAGAGGCGCTCGGCAAACCGCTGCTCGCCACGACCAGACCCGGCACCTTCCGGAAGTCTCGCCGGTACGACCACCCGCCCGCCCCCTTGCAGTGGGTTGTTCGCACCGAGGCCGACGTACGTTGCTGCCCGACTCGCCTGATAGAGATTTGCGTCTTTCGGCGCGCCGACGCCTGCAATTACCGCGTCGTAGCTACCTTCCACCTCGACAGCCAATCCGTCTCTGGCCGTCTCCGCGAGTGAGTCGACAACACGGCGTGGGTCGCCCGCGGCGACGCCGGTAATCCCTGCAGGGCCGTGGGTGACGTTCAGGCAAAAGTTGACGCCAGCCGCGTCACCAGCGTCGTCGATAAACGCTCGAAACGGGTTGTTCTCGACACGGCCGAGTCGCACGCCATCGCGGGCGAGCATCTCCGGGCCGTGGCTGTAGCGAATCTGTGACTCGCCGCCAGCCCCGATAACTGCCGTCTTCGCACCGCCTGAAAAGCCCGCGTACTGGTGGGGTTCGACCATCCCCGTCGAGCAGAGGAAGTCGGCGTCGGCGACCGGTTCGAAAATGTCGATCTGACAACCATCGACGGTCCCCACCGTTCGCGTGTTGTCGGGGTCGTGGTTGATTGCTAATTCCGCGTGGTCGCCAAGCGCCGCCTCGATTTCCTCGTCGGTCATCGGGCGGTGTAGTCCAAGTCCGATGACCACAGTCACCTGCTCGCGTGGCACACCTGCGCTGTCGAGTGCTTCGAGCAACGCAGTGAGCAACACATCGTCCGGCGTTGCTCGTGTTACGTCGGTAACAACGATTGCCACTTGGTCCTCGGCGTCGACACGGTTGGCAAGCGTGGAGCCAATCGGGTCGGCCATCGCGGCCTGGGCCGCTGCCGAAACGTCGACTGCCTCGCCACCCTCGGGCGCGGCAGTCGTGACCGTACAGGATGGGAGTGAAACGTCGAGCGTGGACTCACCGTACGGAACGTCGACCATATGAGGCAGAGGATGCGGGTCCAGAAAATCGTTCGGATAGCTCAGTCGGTGGCGACTTTCGTGGTAATCTGGTGGACGCGGTGGCCGTTTTCGCGACACTCTTCCAGCGCGAGTTTCGCGCGGTAGCCGGCGTCGTGGGCCGTGCGTCCTCGGCCGACGCCGACCTGCATCTCGATGTCGGCACGCTGTCGGACGGCCGCTCGTGCGTCGTCGAAGGCAGACTCGGCCAGACGCGGGCAGACTGCAATGATGTTGTCACCGCCGACGAACCGCGCGACGCTGTCGTGTTCGGTCTGCATATACTCCGCGAGTTCGAGCGTTCCGCGGCGCACGTCGAGCGTCGTTCGTGCGGCGTTTTTCGTGTCGGTGTAGCTGCCGGTCACGTCGACAATATCGAAGTGCGCAATCGTTACTTCCCCATCGCCTGAGTCGACGGTACCGTCGGTCGAAAGAATCTCCGTCCTGTCTGGATCTTGTGCGCTGCCAGCGTCCTGTAGCTGCCGAGTAGCTTTTCCGAGAGCTGACAGCGGCGTGTCTGCGGCACCGATACCGATACTTGTGGTTACCGGATACTGGTTGCGAACGTGTTCCTGGAATCGTTCGTGGGTCCGGCGGTCGATGCCGTTGGTCACGCCAATGATGTTGTCGAATCGGTCGAAGAAACTATAGCCGTCATCTCGGCCCACAAAGTCAGCGAAATCAGCGTAGAGTTGGGCCTGAAGAGACTGCAGGTCAGTTTCTCGCCGTGGCGACGGTGTCACCGTCCACGGACCGTAGTTGTCCAGTTGTATCAGGGACAACTGGACCTGCTCGTGGTTGCTCATCACGAGCGGTTATTAGGCTTGAGACGTATAAAGCAACAGGTATTCCATCCGCGTTTACCATCACACTTTCGTGATTACTACTCAATTAGCGGTCGTGTCGCGTTCAGGCTCACCGCACAGATGGTCAGTACAGCCGCACCCATCACGAACAGCGGGTTCAGGTAGCCCGCCAGCCCGAGTGGAATCATAATCCCGTTGAAGATGAGCGCCAGACCGGTGTTCGTCCGCAGTCGCTTGCGCGCACCGGCGGCGAGTTCGAAGGCAATCTCGACGCTCGAGAGGTCGTCATCGAGGACGGTGATGTCGGCGGCTTCCGAGGCGAGCGCGGTTCCACTGCCCAGCGAGATGCCCAGATCAGCCGCGGCCAGCGCCGGGCCATCGTTGGTCCCGTCGCCGACCATCGTGACGTGGCCTGCTTGCTGGAGGCGGCGAATTGTCGCAGTCTTGCCCGCGGGCGAGACGCCCGCGAAGACGTGTGTGACGGCGTCGTGGTCGGCAAAGAGTGAGGCTGCGGCCTCGTCGTCGCCGGTCAACACGACAGTCTGGATATCTCGGGCTGCGAGACTGTCGAGAATCTGCTCCCACTCCTCGCGAGGATTGTCCCCGAGGACGACGACGCCTTCTGCTTTCCCATCCCGACCCACGACGACAGGCATATCGCCGCGCTTGCGGTGTGCACGGGCTTCTCGCTCGATGTCTTTCGAGACTGCCCAGTCTTCTTCGGCGAACAGCGCCAGATTGCCGACGAGCATCCGGTCACCGCCGACTGTGCCTTCGATACCCCTGTCGTGGCTCTGGACATCGGTCACCCGTCCCGCTGCCCCGGGGCCGGTGTCTGGTGTTGGCTTCGCTCCGCCATCGGGTCGTGCATC
>JAQCNR010000155.1 GCA_028274925.1 Halovenus sp. | reverse complement strand
ACAGGCCACCGCGGGCGGGGCTGAAAGGGGCCGCTCGCTTGGTCCGTCCCGGACGACGCAAGCACCGCAGTGCAACGAGGAGCGCAGCGAGTCCCGGGCGGTCAAGCGAGCGGGGGCTTTCTGGTTTCTCAAATCCACCCGCGCTTAGCTAACCACTAGCCACGCTAATCCCGATAGACATACGTAGCAGGCCCGAAACGAACTCAGTATGTCGAAATTCAGTCTCGACGGTCGCAACGCAATCGTCACGGGAGCGAGTCAGGGTATCGGAAAGACAATCGCAGAGACGCTCGCCGAGGCAGGCGCAAACGTTTCAATCTGTTCGCGTGCACAGGAACGCGTCGACCCTGTCGCCGAAGGCATCGAAGAAGACGGCGGGACGGCCTTCGCGATGGAGTGTAACGTCCGTGAGGCAGACTCTGTCGAGGAGTACGTCGAGGCAACTGTCGAGGAGTTCGGCGGCCTCGACCTGTTGGTCAACAACGCTGGCGGCGAGTTCGTCGCACCCTTCAAAGATATCAGCGAGAACGGCTGGAAATCCATCGTCGACCTGAATCTCCACGGGACGCGCCACTGCACGCAGGCTGCTGGTGAGTACATGCGCGAGAACGACGGCGGCGACATCATCAACATCTCCAGTGTCAACGGCCAGCACGCCGCGCCCAACGAGAGTCACTACTCTGCTTCCAAGGCCGCAATCATCCGGCTCACTGAAACGCTGTCGACGGAGTGGGACAAGTACGGTATCTCGGTCAACTGTATCGCGCCCGGCCTGATTCAGACACCCGGTGTCGCCGAAACGCTGGGCATCGACGAGAGTGACATGCCACCGCGGGACGAAGTTCAGCGCCGAATTGGCCACACCGAAGATGTCGCTGATGTCGCCCAGTTCCTCGCTAGCGACGCGGCGGCGTTCATCAACGGCGAGACCATCACGGTCAAAGGGACGCCCCGGCCGGGCAATTCGATGAGCACGAACCTCGGGCTGGACAACTAGGCCAGCGCGCGTTCCACCTCACTCGCGAGACGCTCGAACTGTTCGGCCGCCATCGCAGTACTGTCGACGGCCCGCACTGGCTGGCCAGACCGCTGGGCGCGGGCCACTGTCTCTGATTCTGGAATCTTCCGAACTGGCGCGCCGAGCGCGTCCGCGAGTCGCCGTTCTCGGCCGGTTTCTTTACCCACACGCGAGGGCACGACCCTGTTGAGTGCGACACGGACCAGTGGTGTTTCCACCACCCGCGCGAGTTCTCGGGCCCGGACCGCGTCTGCGACAGCAGGACGGGTCGGTCGTGTCACCAGCAGGCAGGCGTCGGCCGCGAGCAGCGGGACGCCCGCGTCGCTGCGTAGCCCTGCCGGGGTATCGATAACGACACAGCCGTATCGCTTCCCGACGCTCTCGACGACATCCACGAGCGCCGCTGGGTCTGTCGCGCGAGCGCCCGCGAGCGAGCGGCCACACGGGAGTATCGAAACCGAGCCGACCTGCTGGACGGCTTCGAGCGGACTGGCACGCCCCGCCAGCACGTCGTGCAGGTCGGGACCGCGCGTGCTGGGCAAATCTGCCATCCCGAGGTCGGCGTCGACGGCCACCCCGCCCAGTTCGGCCGCGAGGTTGTACGCCACCGTCGACTTTCCGACGCCGCCCTTGCCCGCGGTGACTGCGAGAATCATGCGAGCCGTTCGAGATGGGCGACCGGAATTTCTGCTCGCTCCAGCCGCTCTGTCAGCGCGCGCTGGCGCTCGCCGAGTCGTTCGAGCTGTGCTCGGTCAGCCCGCAACTGCTCGTCGAGTCCGTCGACAGCACCCATTCCACCGGCCGCAGAGACAGCCTCCCGGGCCTGCTCGACTGTCTCCGAGTCCGACAACTGCTCCGCGGCCGCGAGCCGTTGCTCGATTGCCCTGAAGTACGCGTCGACTGCGGGGGGGAGTCCCGGAGTCGGTTCGTTGCTGTCAGGCGGTTCTGGCGGCGAAGCGGTCTGGTGACTCTGTTGCTCGGTCGTGACCGTTCGCTCCGTGTGCCCCTCTGCCGTGGCTGTCTGCTTGGGCTGGTCCGCCTCTCCATCACCCCCGACTTCCCGTGGAACAGCGTCACGAGGTGGCGTCCCAGCGCCGAGTGCGCGGACAACATCTCCGGGGTCGATTGTCTCCTCGTTTGCAGAAACTGGTTGTAGCTCTGCTGGCGGGTCGGATGGCTCCGCCGGTGAGGCGTACCCAACGACGAGCGAGCCGTCTTCGATTTCACCCTCGAACCTCGCGTCGTCCCAGCCAGCGGCTGGCTGACCCTGTCGCCGTGGCGGCCAGACCGGTTCGAGCGTGCTCTCGACGCGAACCCGCTGGCCCGTCTCACCCGTGACCCGGAGTTCGACGAGGGTCACACCGTCTGTCCGGTCACACGTCCAGTCGAGTGTCGGCATACCGGGCGTGGTCGCTCAATTGAATATAAACCGTTGGATTCACAGCCAGATAACCGGACCGCCAAGCCAGTCGTGGGCAGCGCCTGCCGACTCGAACGGTGTGGTTTCGAGCACGAGCGGCGCGTCGTAGTCCGCAATTTTTCCCACCGCAAGACTCGCCATCGTTGGCTTGCACTCGAACGGGTCGGTCCGCTCTTCAGCCAACTCCTGTACCGCCCGTTCGTACTCTGATTCGAGTTGGTCGACTAGCCAGCGCCGGGCGTCGCGGCGACGGTTCGCCAGTCGGTCTTCCAGTTTGAATTTTTGTTCCCGTCGGTCACGGTTGGTCCGTGCCGTCTCCCGTGCGCGCTCGAACTGCTGGCTCGCGGCGGTGGCACTCGTCTCCGTTTCAGCGAGGTCACGGATCTTCGCTTCGAGTTCACATTCGAGTTCCTCGGTATCGAGGCCCTGTTCACGGTGCGCGGCGAGTTGGCCCCGTGTCGCTGCGACCGCTTCACGCAGCGCTTCTGTCTCCTCGCGCTGGTCTGCGAGTTCTTGTCGGTAGCTCTTCGCTGCTGTCTCTTCGACTGACAGTGCGGACAGTTCACGCTCGAGACGCTCGATGTCCTCGTCGTAGGGCGTCTCGTCCCCTCGGGTTCGACCGGCCGCAGCCAGCGCCGTCCGCGTCCGCAGCCCCATCTCGGCGTGGACGTGTCCGATACGGTCGTGGAGTGGGCTGGGTGGCTTGCAGTCAACGGCCGTCTTCCGACTCGACTCCGCGTTACGGACGGCAGCGACGAGGCGTTCAGCCCCAACGTCTTGCTGCACCCTCACCGCCGACCCACACCGGGTAACCGAGCCGATTCGACAGATCATAGCTCCGTGTGTCTCATCTCCTCCGGCGTCGGGAACTCCCTGCCGGTGGCAAACGCCGTGTACGGGACTGCCGACTGCTCACGATCCTCGTACGCGGTGGCAGCATCGCGAACCGTCTCGGGCACTGCCTCGAACTCGTTGAACGGCTGAGTCTGCGTAATCTGGACTGCTTCGCCGTGTTTCGCTTGGAGCCTGAGCGCCTGAAAGGCCCCGAACTCGGTTTCGGCCAGCAGCGCTGCCCGGCCAAACCGGCGGACAACGACCTCTTCGTGCGTTCGACAGACGTTCCGCAGTGACTGTCTGGCAGCCTGCGAGTACGTGACGACCAACAACACACGAGACGGATACGTGACAGGCTACCTAAAACTAACTATTTCTAACCAGTATTACGCGCTCGATTCGAGCAACTGACGGGTCTGGACTTCGGGGTCGCCGTCGCCAAGCGCGACGCGGGCGTCGAACAGCGAGGCGATGGCGGCGACATCCTGTTCGCCGTGTGCGCTCGGGTCGATGTGGAAGTGGGCGCGGGCGTTGGCCGCATGAATCTGGCCGGTAATCGCGTGCAGGAACTCGTAGGCTGTCTGGACGTTGACGTACTGCAGCATCGATGTGAGCGAGTCGAAACAGACCAGCACCTGATCGTCGAACTCCGAGAGGAACTTTCCGATACTGATTCCCAGCCCAGTCAGGTCACTGGGTGTCGACACTGTGTCCGTGACAACCGTGTCGTCATCGACTGCTGCCGACGCGTCACCGACAGTGACCACACCGACGTTGTTGACGGCTGCTCCATCTAACTGTTCAACACAGGCGCTTGCCTGTCGCGTGAACGTGACGAACAACACGTTCGGTGGCTCCTCTTCGGTTAGCAGCGACGTACAGACATCCCGCCCACCCCCGAGTGATGGCTCCTCGAGCAGGATGTTTGTCGCTCCCGACAACTGTGTGCGTATTCCTGCCATGTCTCTTCCCAAGTGTGCCAATATACTCTGTCCTGGTATAAACCAACTTTGTCTTTCCGTTCGGTTCAGCTAGAAGTCCGTGTTCGTCTCGGCGCCTTCTGTCGCTCCGTCGAGCCCGTCTTCGGTTGCGTCAGCCGCGAGATGGTCGGTGAGGTCGGTGTCGGTCAATTGCTCCTCGTAGGCGGTTCGGAACCGGTGGCTCACGCGCCGGGACCGCTCACGAGCGTCGAGGATGGCCCGACACCGCTGGATTGCCTGCTCGCTCACGCCAAGTTCCGCCGCGAGTTCCTCGGGCGCGCTGTTGCGCTCCCGAATCTGTTCGACTGTCTCCGCGTCGAGACGTGGTTCGTCCTCGCGCAGGAGATGCAGTTCCATCCGGGCACGAAACACCGTCTCAGTGTCGAGCTCGAGCGTCGCCGCCAACTGGTCGTCGTCAGCGCCGTCGTAGAACTCCTCGATCAGCCGCAGGCGTTCGTCTTGGGACAGCGACAGCTCGAAGCCAAACTTCTCGCGGATGTCCTCGACCACCGCTGCCAGGTCGCCCCCCGACTCCCCGAGCAGTGTCCCCCGGTCTTCGCTCTGGAGCTCCGTGACCGACCCCTCGTCGGACACCGAAAGGAAGATATCACGAAGCTCCTCGGTTTTCTCGTCCATCATTCCATCTTCTCATCGAGACTCGTATATAAAACGTGGTGGTGTTGGCTACTGCAACATCGCCACGTCGGGAGCGACGTCTCCGGGTTCACTGACGAATTTCGTGACAATCTTGCTCTCGGCGCGGTGCAGCGTCTCGCTGACGGTCGATTTCGCTCGGTCGACCTGTTCTGCCAGCTCCGTCAACGAACAGGTTCGTGGCGTCTCGTAGTAGCCCGCCTCGATTGCCGTCTCGACGATATCGAGTTGTGCGTCGGTGAGCAACTGCTCGTCAGCAACCTCCTGCTGGATATAGTCGATGCTAAAGGAGAGTCCGAGCGCCCGGAGTTGCGTGCCCAGTTCCGAGAGTCGGTGACTCGGCGCCGTCACCGTCCAGGTCACCGTTCCATCGGAGAGGTCGACCGGCATCTCCAGCGGGACGCCTGAATCCCGGGCCGCAAACAGCAACAGCGGCTGTTCCGTCTCGAACTGGACCAGCGCGCTCTCGTCGGGGTCGTTCAGGATGTCGACATCACGGACACCCTCGAACGCGCGCATGTCTGTGAGTACATCCTCGAGGACTGTGCTGTGTATCTCGGCAAGACCAACACCAACGTCGCCGTCCGCGAGCGCGGCGAGAATTCGGAACTGACTGTCTGGGTACCGGCGGCTCAGCCGACCAATCCATACCCCCTCTGGCAGTGTGATCTGAAGGCGTGCTTCTGGCATATCTCGTCATACTCCCTCCAGTGCCCAATGACCACACCCCGAATATGTTGGGTGTTTTATATCCGGTTGCGAGACCAGCGCTTACGTGTCGACGGAGATATCTCCACTCGAATCGACCGTGACGTCGTAGCCCTCGATAGTGAACGTCTCTTCGCCGCTGTCTCCTGCCAGTAGTTCCTCAAGTCTCTCGTGGTCGATGTCGTCGGCGATATCCTCGAGGTCTGACTTCTCGAGGTCGGTCGCCGCAGCGAGTGCGTCCGCGATAGCCGCTGTTGCCGGCGTTGGACTCACCCACTCCTCGTCGGTGTCCTGCATAATATATGCCTCCCCGTTTTTCGGACTCATACCAAAGCGTAGACGTAACTCGTATAAATGCTCTCCGAGCACTTTCACAGCGAGAAGCCACGACTTTCGGGGCTGTTTCGCGTGGAAAATGCGGGTTGGAGGATAAAAACTGTCGGTCAGGATTGTCAGAGGCACGGTCCGAGTTTTGCTCCCCCAACCACTGCACCGTCCGTAGTGGCGGTGTGCATATATGAATGTTGCAGGTTAATTCAGGCTGTTTATATGTGTGTTCTATAAGTAACTAATAGTTCGCCGCCGCACTCAGAGATTTTCTCCCTGGTAGCTGCCGTCATACTCGCCGACGTGGTCGGCTTCGGCGAGCACCAGTTGGGCGATCCGTGCGCCCGGTTCGAGTTCGATGTCGTGATAGACTTCCAGCAGCCCCTCGCCGCGGCCCTCGTAGCCCGCGTCCCAGACGGCAGTGTCGAGCATCGCGGAGTTGCGCAACAGCGATGACCGGGGATAGAGGAAGCCGACGTGGTCCTCGGGAATTCGTACCTCTTCACCGTACTGGACGATGTAGCCGCCCGGTTCGAGGTGGTACGCGCCGTCCTCGACCGATAGTTCGCGCCGGTCGCCGACAGTTTTGCCATCGCGGCCGATTCGGCCTGCTTCGGTTTGTTCGAAGACGGTTCCGAGGGTGAGGTCGACACCGTTTGGCTGGCGCTGGTCTTCGCGTAGGTCACCGAGCTGGTCGGCGACGAATGCGCCGCTTTTGAACATATTGCTCTCTCCGTCGGCTGATAAAAAACACTGCTGGTTGTTCGTGCGGGCGGTTGAGAGGCTCTCAGCCGTGTTCGAGTGCTCGTGGTCAAATACGCACGAACAACATGATTTATGCATACGGATAGTCGTAGTTCAAACGCTATGGGACAGACACTAACGGAAAAGATCCTCGACGACCACCTCACTGAGGGCGAACTTGAGCCCGGTGAGGAAATTGGTATCGAGATCGACCAGGTCCTGACACAGGACACGACCGGGACGCTCGTTTGGCTGCAGTTCGAGGCGCTTGGCCTCGACGAAGTCCAGACCGAGCTCGCCGCACAGTACTGTGACCACCAGACCTATCAGTTCGACTTTAAGAATACAGACGACCACCGCTTCCTGCGATCTGCGGCCGGTAAATTTGGCGCGTACTTCTCGCGACCCGGAAACGGTATTTGTCACAACGTCCACCGAGAGAACTTCGCCGCACCCGGCAAGACGCTGCTGGGCTCGGACAGTCACACCCCGACGCCGGGTGGACTCGGTCAGCTCGCCATCGGGTCGGGCGGACTGGACGTTGCTGTTGCGATGGGTGGGGGCTCCTACTACATCGAGATGCCGGAGGTCACCGAGGTTCGACTCGAAGGCGAACTGCCCGAGTGGGCAACCGCCAAGGACGTCATCCTCGAGATGCTGCGCCGACTCTCCGTCAAGGGCGGCGTTGGCAAAATCTTCGAGTACACCGGTCCGGGTGTCGAGACGCTCTCCGCGCCGGAGCGGATGACGATCACCAACATGGGTACCGAACTCGGTGCCACCTCGTCGATCTTCCCGACCGACGAGCAGACCCAGGATTACCTCAACCGCGTCGGTCGTGGCGAGGAGTACGAGGAGCTCCAGCCTGACGACAACGCCGAGTACCACGACTCGATCACCATCGACCTCTCCGACCTCGAGCCGATGGTCGCCCAGCCATCGATGCCGGACAACGTTGTCCCGGTCAGCGAGGCTGAAGGCGAGGACGTCGAGCAGGTTATCGTTGGCTCCTGTACCAACGGTGGCTACGTCGACATCCTCCCTGCCGCGAAGATGCTCGAAGGGCGCTCGATCAATCTCTCGACCGAGATGATCGTTGCACCCGGTTCGAAGAAATCCAGCGAGATGCTGGCCCGACAGGGCTGGACCGCAGAGATGATGGCAGCCGGTGTCAACTTCTCCGAGGCCACCTGTGGTGCCTGTATCGGTATCGGCCACGTGCCCGGTTCCGACTCTGTCTCGCTGCGAACGTTCAACCGGAACTTCGAGGGCCGCTCGGGTATCGAAGACGACAACGTCTACCTCTGCTCGCCGGAAGTGGCGACCGCAGCAGCCATCAAGGGCGAAATCGTCGACCCACGCGACCTTGCCGACGAACTCGACGACCTCGAGGCACCGGGTCTCGAACTCCCCGAGGAGTACGAGGGCGCAGAGAACGACATCATCGAGCCAGAGAACGCTGTCGACGACGACCTCGTCAAGGGGCCGAACATCGGCGACGTGCCGCTGAAAGAGCCACTCGACAGCCATCTCGAAGGCGAGAGCCTCCTCAAGATGGAGGACAACATCACGACCGACCACATCATTCCTGCGACGCAGGATATCCTGATGTACCGGTCGAACATTCCGAA
>JAQCNR010000097.1 GCA_028274925.1 Halovenus sp. | reverse complement strand
GTTCGGAGACGGCAACACCTTCTACGGCACTGCAGGCGATACACTCACCGACTAAGTGGAAGCTGCACACGACGCTGGAGAGACGGTCCTGACGCTTGCAACGGTAGCGGAAAAAGCACGACACAGACCATCTCGGCGGCAACTGTGGACCCACATCTGTCCCGATGTGTTCGTCGAAGTCGACGAACCCTCGCTCGAGCGCCGGACTGCGATGCTTTGGGACCTCCTCTGTAACGCCAATGAATCTGCTGCCCTCGATGTTGATCCAGAGGAACTCGAAATCGATGCACTGGCTGAACAGTTGGAGTGGGCACTCCCCGCCGAGATCGAGTTCGCCTGCGAACGGATCCAGTACCTCGCCGCGCGCACGGACGACGGTTCGTTCACGCAGGCAGAAATCGAGGACATCATCGCAGAGGTCCGACGCGAACGCGAACGCGCCGCTCCAGAGCGGTTCGCTGACGACCCGCGGACGGGAGAGTCTGCGTCTGAGGCTTTCGCGGACCGACACCTGATCGAAAGCACAGATGTCACGTACGACGACATCGGTGGACTGGACAGCGTTATCAACCGGCTCACGGAATTGCTGGTCGTGCCCGAGCAGTATCCGGCGCTGTTCGAGAACTCGAATCTGCAGGCGACACGCGGCGTGTTGCTCCACGGCCCGCCAGGCAACGGCAAGACGCTGCTCGCACGCGCGCTGGCCACCGAAACTGACCGAACTTTCCTGTCGGTCCGTGGCCCGGAACTGAAGAACAAGTGGTTCGGGGAGAGCGAACGACGCATCCGCAACCTGTTCGAAACAGCCGACGAACAGGCCCCGAGCATCGTCTTCTTCGACGAACTCGACGCCATCGCTGGCGACCGCAACGCCTGCAGTTCGTCGCCGACGACGAGCATGGTGAATATGCTCCTCTCGGAGATGGACGGTCTCGAGGAGCGCGGTGACGTGCTCTTTCTGGCGGCGACGAACCGCATCGATGCGCTCGACGAGGCGGTGTTGCGTCCCGGACGCATCGGTGCCACGGTCGAAATCACGCCACCCGACGCGACTGGGCAGGCGGAGATTTTCGAAATATACGCTGCCGACCTGCCGACCGACGACGACGTCACGCCGGGATGGTTCGCCGACACCGCTCCTGCTGGCCTCTCCGGAGCAAAGATCGAGGGCGTCTGTCGACAGGCCCTGCACGCTGCAGTCCGAGAGAGCGACGAGCGGGTCACAATCGCGCAAGAGCACGTGACACAGGGCCTGAACTCGGTGTGAACGTCTGACTCGCTGGGCACTGCTCGCAGTCTATCGAGAGCCTCTCGAAAAATGTTCTCGGGAACCGAACAGTGCTGAACGCGAGGACCACTCGTCGCCTTTGCGGGCTACCCGGAGTCGATCTCCAGCGCGGAGTGCTCCTCAAACGGAGAGACGTGGGGCGGTGCATCCAGGTCGAATTGTCGTTCCTCGTATCCAAACGACGGGACAGCACCCGGTTCGACAGCCGGATTCGCGCGGTCGAACTCCGGGAACAGCGCAGCAATTCGAGGATACTCCCCCGGGGACGGAGAGTGAGAGAGGTCCGTCTTGAGAAGCGGGAGCATCAGCGCTTCAATCGGTCGGGTGTAGTATCGTCCAGTGCGGCGCATATCCGTGGCAACACGCCCGGTACGTTCCCAGTGTGTCAGTATCTGCGGCGTCGAGAGTTTGGGAATCTGGGCAGCCACACGGTACGCG
>JAQCNR010000085.1 GCA_028274925.1 Halovenus sp. | reverse complement strand
CGACGGAACTGATGACTGTCGAGTGGCTGGAATATCTCGTCGAGGAGGTTGGTATTCGCGGGACGGTTCGCGCACTCGATTACTACGAGACGATTGGCTGGTTGACCGAGGAGGCAGTCGAGGAACTGGACGAGTATCTCGCCGCCTTCGAGGAGCCAGACCGGGAAGAACTTTCAGTCGAACACCACCTCCGGAGCCTCGATTACGTCGAGGAACTCAAGCACGCAAGCGAAGAGTGAACTGAGCCTCACTCACCAAGTCCGCTATTCGGCTGGACTCGGCGACGCGACTGACTGAACAAAGAACGTGGCGACGCCAGTCTCACGGTATCTTCTTCCGGTTATTATATGACCGAGTGTCTAAAACAGTGAGACATGACTGACACCGACCGGCGACGACAGCCAGTCACAGACGGTGGGTCACCGGTGCCCGTCGGTGTCAAAATCGGCTCGACGCGGACTGTTATCGCGTTTCCAGCACCGGACGGCGGTGTACAGGTTATCCGGACATTGACCTGTCTGGCGGAGTACAAAAATCCGATTACCGGCGAGACGAAGTATGCCTACGGTGACAACGCCGCAGCAGAGTATCCCGACAGCGTCGAGTTCCCACTCCGCTCGGGACTGCCGGATTCGGGCCACCAGACCGAGCGGACAGCGCAGTTTTTCGATGCGGTCGTCGACTCCCACGACGTTCCTGAAGACAGCGTCGTCGTCTACGTCACGCCACTCAGCGAGAACACGACAGGGCAGGAGAACCTGGGCCGAGTGATTGCGGACAGTCCGATTGGAACCGGGGGAATCGAGCGCTACCCAGAGATGCTGTGTGGCGCGATTCCAGCCTTCGGCGACGGACTGGAGGCCATCGAAACAGTGTTTGCTGCGATGAACCTCGGCGCAACACACGTCGAATCCGCCGCCTTCCGCCGTGGCGAACAGGTCGCCCCGTACCGAACGGCAGCAGTCTCGGGCAACGAAGTCGACCGGAAAATCATCAGCAACGTCGAAAACGAGACACAGAGCAGGGTCCACATCGACATCAACACCGCCCGAGAGTACAAAGAACAGCACGCCAGTTTCGAGAATTTCGAGCCACTAACCGACGTCATCCAGCAACCAGGCGGTGGCCGCCACGAGTTCACAATCGGCCGGTCAATTATGGACCCCGTCGAGGAGTACCTCGACACTGTCGTAGCCCACTTCGCTGGCGAGTTCCTCCCACAGTTGTCCGGCCAGTACCAGCGGGTACAGCGGTTAGCACTGGATCAACCAGTGGTTCTCACTGGTGGGATGGCGTGCCTACCCGGCTTTGTCGAGGAGTGTCAGCAACGACTCGGTGAGGCTGTCGACACGGAAATGACGGTAACCGCACCAGACCGGCCCGACATCGCCCCAGCAATCGGCGCACAGCGGATTGCGTCGCGGCTCGTTCGGTAAGTTATTCGGGACTATTATCAAGAGTGATAGCAAAAACGGTGGATTGAATAGGCGCACGCGCGAATGTGGGCTACAATGAGTGGTAGCGACGACCTCGGTGGGTTGGGAGAGTTAGACGACGGGGCCGAGGACCTCGGTGGTCTCGACGGCGACGAGGACCTTGGCGGGTTGGACGATGGCTTCGACGACATGGAAGGTGGCGACGAGATGGCCGGCGGCGGCGGTGGCGGCAACGTCGACGAACTCGAACACCGACTCGACGAACTCGAAAACGAGGTTGGGAGTCTCTCTTCGACGGTCAACACTGTTCGCAACGAGAACGAACAGATTTCCAACAGCGTCGAAGAAGTCGAGGAGAATGTCCGGAAGTTACTGGATATTTACGAGATGGTCACCCGCGGAGTCAACCCCTTCGCCGACGAGATGGGCGGCGGCGGGATGGGTGGCGGTCAGATGGAGGCCCAAGATAGCTCCTTTGGCCTGTTCGCCGACGACGAAGAGGAGGAAGACGAAAGTGTCGACGAGGATATCGCCGACGCCGACGCAGAGGGCTTTTTCGACGACGACCTCGTCGAAGAAGACGAAAGCGACGAATTCGGTGAGATTGACGAGGAGACAGCCGACGGCCTCGACGACGCCGACGAATTTGAAGCCGAGGTCGAAGAGACCGAGGAGTTCGATGAGGCCAGCGAATTCGACGACGGCTTCGACGAGGCCGGCGATGAGTTCGAGGAGATGGGCGGCGGCTTTGACGATGGTCTCGAAGAGACCGAGGAAACGCCGACGGCGGACGTCGACGAGATGGGCGACGAGCAGTTGCTCGCAGACGATACCGCTGCCAGCGAACCTGACGACCAACAGGTGACCCAGGCGGACGACGATGCGCCAGCCCACAGTGAACCGCAGTCTGGTGGGTCGACCTCCCCAACTGAAGAACCGACCGCTGGAAAGCCGTATCTTCGGGAGGTTCCAGACGGTGTCACTGGTGATCTGGTCGTCATCGAGTGGCTGGAATATCTCGTCGACGAAGTGGGTGCTCGGGGTGCGTCGGAAGCAATCCAGTACTACGAGACGATTGACTGGGTGACTGAAACCGTTGCGACCGAACTCGAAGCCCACCTCGGCCAGTTCGAGCACGGCCATCGAGGGTCGCTCTCGACCGAACACCACACGCAGAGTCTCGCATACATCGACCAACTCAGGGGAGGCGAGGATACGCAGGCGTCCATCTTCGGTGGTGGTGACTCACTGTGAGCCCCGCCATCGGAGAAATTGTGGGGGTCGTACACCAGCCAACACCGTTAACCCGGTTACTCACAAACATTGTAGTTGAGCAGCGAGCGCAAGCGAGCGCGCGACGGCGGGTGGCGATACAGCCAGACACTCAGGGGGTGTCACAATGAGTCTAGCACAACAGGATTTATACTCAATTGGACTTGGCGAGCGAGATCGACTGAACAAAGAACTCGGCGGCGGACTTCCGCCCGGCAGTATTGTCCTCATCGAAGGTGAGTACGGTGCCGGCAAGTCTGCCATGAGCCAGCGCTTTTCGTACGGACTCTGCGAGGAGGGGACGATGGTGTCGATGCTGTCGACCGAACTGACTGTTGGCTCGTTCTTAGAGCAAATGCACTCGCTGGATTACGGGATGGTCGACCACATGCTCGACGAGAACATCCTCTACCTACACGCCGCCATCGGTGACTCGAAAAACACGTTTACGATGGACGACGACGCCGAGGAAGACCGGAAAGAACTCTTGCGGCGACTGATGGAAGCCGAAGTGATGTGGGACTCCGATGTCGTCATTATCGATACCTTCGACGCTATCCTGCGGAACGACCCCAAGTTCGAGGCACTCGTCCGGCAGAACGAGGAGCGTCAGGCCGCACTGGAGATTATTTCGTTTTTCCGGGATATCATCTCCGAGGGCAAGGTCGTCATCCTGACTGTCGACCCGACGACGCTGGACGAAGAGGCACTCGGTCCGTTCCGCTCGATTGCAGATGTCTTCATCGAGTTAGAGATGGTCGAAGTCGGCAACGAAACCCGGCGGCAGGTGAACGTGCTGCGGTTTGCGGGGATGGGCGAGCAGGTGGGTGACACCATCGGTTTCTCCGTCCGACAGGGGACCGGTATCGTCATCGAATCACGTAGTGTCGCATAACTAATGACAGACCACGGACAGCCAACTCCTTCAGACGAACTCAGACAACACGCGGCCCGACGGCCACATCTCCGCGAACATCTGATGAAGTTCAAGCAGATTACGGGGGAGTTTCCGCTGTTCATCGAAGAAGCCGACGACGAGTACGAGTCTCAGCGGCCAAACGTACTCTATCCCGTCGGCGGACCCATCTACTGTCACATCTACGGCGATGTCGGACAGGATATGAAGTACTACGTCATCGAACCAGACCTGTCCGATGATGAGTGGTCTGTATTCAACAAAGTCCGAGACAAGCTACTCGAACGCAGCGTCACCAAACCCGCACCACAGGACGAGGCCGAGTACGACGACCGTATCGAGGAGTTGATGGAGGAGACGACGAAGATCAAACAGCCCGAAGAGGAAGCAGATGGTGGCGTTCTAACGCGGCTGAAGAATATTACCGACGTAGGCAAAGTGGAGTTAACCGAACAGACCTACGAAAACATCCGCTATCGACTCAACCGCGATATCGTTGGTCTGGGGCCGCTGGAACCGGTGATGCGCGACCCGGCCAACGAGGATATTCACGTCATCGGGCCGAACCAGTGTTTCACCGACCACTCGGTCTACAGCATGCTCGAGACGACTGTCGAGTGGGAGAGTGACGACCACTTCGACCAGTGGCTGAAGAACATGGGCGAGCGAATGGGTGACCCGGTGTCTGACAGTGACCCGATTGTGGACTCGACGCTGCCAGACGGCTCACGTCTCAACCTGATTTACTCCGACGACGTGAGTCTAAAGGGGCCATCGCTGACGATTCGTCAGGGCGACGAAATCCCACTGTCGATCTTCCAGATTACCGCCTGGAACACGCTCAGCCCAGAACTGTCGGCATATCTCTGGCTCTGTCTCGAAAACGAGCAGACAGTCTTCGTTGTCGGTGAGACAGCATCGGGGAAGACGACGACGCTGAACTCGATTATGTCGTTCATTCCCCGAGATGCCAAGATTTACACCGCAGAGGACACCGCTGAGGTCATGCCGCCGCACGATACGTGGCAGCAACTGCTGACCCGTGAAGGCGACGACGAGAGCACCTCCATTTCGATGTTCGATCTGGTCGCGGCCGCGCTCCGATCCCGCCCGGACTACATCATCGTGGGCGAGGTTCGTGGTGAGGAGGGTCGGATGGCCTTCCAGGCGGCCCAGACCGGCCACCCCGTCATGCTGACCTTCCACGCCAGCGACATTGTCTCGATGATCCAGCGGTTTACCGGCGAACCAATTAATGTCCCCGAGACGTTCATGGATGTCGCCGACGTAGCATTGTTCCAGAACCGCGTCAAGCAGGGCGACGACGTGCTCCGTCGGGTTACGTCGGTGCAAGAGATCGAGGGCTACTCCAAAGAGATGGACGGCGTGGTCACGCGACAAGCATTCTTCTGGGACCCAGTTGAGGACGAGATTACATTCCAGGGGCGGAACAACTCCTTTGTCCTCGAAGAGCAGATCGCGACGCTGCTCGGTTACGAGGATACCCGAGACATCTACGACGATCTGGACTTCCGAGCGCGGATCATCGAGCGGGCGATTCAAGAGGGAATCGTCGGCTACCACGAAGTGAACGAACTGATAACTGACTTCCAGCGAGACGGTGTCGAGGGACTCCCCTTCGACATCTACAGGCAAGACTAATGGCCACCGATAGTGCGGACCCAGCCTTTGACCTGACGATTTCCGAGAACATCAAGTCGCTGCTTGAGTCATACCGGCGGATGGAGATGCCGATGGGGCAGTACATTACGTTCATTCTGGTCCCAGCATTGGCGTTTTTCCTCGTCAGTATTTTCATGCCGTTTTTCCTCAGCAGCCAACCGCTGGTCGTTCGCGCGCCGATTCCGCTGCTCGGACTCCTCGCCTTTATCTCGGCGGTGTTCTACCCAAAGATTCTGGTCAGCCAGCGCCGTAGCCAACTCAACAACCAGTTTCACCTGATGGTCACGCACATGACCGTGCTGGCAATCACGAAAATCGACCGGATGGAGGTCTTTCGGTCGCTTGCTCAAGAAGAGGAGTACGGCGAACTCGCCAAGGAGATGGGCCGCGTCGTCGAACTCGTCGACACGTGGAACCAGAGTCTCGACGACGCCTGCCGACGCCGGGCACAGGAGGTCCCGAGCGAAACGGTGGCAGACTTTTTCGAGCGACTCGCCTACACCATCAGCGCCGGGCAGTCACTCCGTGAATACCTACTGACCGAGCAGGAGAGCATCATTCAGGAGTACTCGACAGTGTACGAGTCGACGCTGAACAACCTCGATGTGATGACAGATCTGTACCTGTCGATGGTGCTGTCGATGACGTTCGCGCTGGTGTTCGCAGTCGTGCTGCCGGTGCTAACTGGGACAAGTCCAACGATGACCGTCGCCGCTGTCATCGTGATGTACATTTTCATCCAGACTGGCTTCTATATGGCACTGCGGTCGCTCTCGCCGTACGACCCGCGGTGGTACCACCCACCAGAGAAACCCTCGCAGGCAGAGCCTCGCATTCGAGCGAGTTTCTGGATCGGCGTTGCGCTGTGTGGTGTGCTGGCGTTTATCACCTATGGCGGATTGCTCGGTATCCTGCCGGTTCGAATCTCGATGATTATTCCGTTTTTCGGCACGCCGATGCCGCTGCCGATGTACGCCGTTATTCCGATAACCCCGCTTTTGATTCCCGGAATCGTGCTGTACCGACAGGAGAAACTCGTCAAGGCCCGTGACGACGAGTTCCCGAGTTTCATCCGGGCGCTGGGGACCACAGAGTCGGTCAAGCAGTCGACCAGTTCAGACGTGCTCCAGACGCTACGCGAGAAAGACTTCGGCCCGCTGACCGACAACATCGACGACCTGTACAAACGACTGAATATGCGAATCGAACCAGCGGAGGCGTGGCGGTACTTCACCGCGGACTGTCGCTCCTACCTGATTCAGACGTTCAGTGAGATGTACCTTATCGGCCGAGAGATGGGTGGCGACCCACAGATCCTCGGCGAACTCATCGGTGAGAACATGAGCGAAGTGAACCGTCTCCGACAGCAGCGCAACCAGGCGGCAACGACGATGGTCGGGTTGCTCCACGGAATCAACGCAGCGGCGACCTTCGCGTTTTTCATCGGCCTTGAAGTCGTTCGGATTCTGAGTAACATGGAACTCAATTTGGGTAACGCTGGCGGCAGCGGGTTCAGCGCGAACTCACTCATCAATACGAGCATGTACAACATTCCGCTCATCGAGTTTCTGCTGGTTATCGTCATCATGTTCTCGGCGATGCTGTCGTCGCTGATGATCCGAACCGTCGACGGCGGCCACAAGATCAACACCTACATTCACTTTGTCGCGCTGGCGTGGATTGCAGCCCTGACTGCAATCTTGACACGAGTCGTCGTCAGTAGCTTCCTCTCGGTCTGAACCCTCCGTTTTACGTATGCCGCGGTCGTTCGCCCGGTATGGCACGAGAGATTACTCACGAGGAGACGCGCCCACAGCCAATCGACGAGAGTGATTTCGGCGACGACGGGAAGGCGTTC
>JAQCNR010000081.1 GCA_028274925.1 Halovenus sp. | reverse complement strand
GACTCGACGGACGGACTCGCAGACGTCAGTACTGGAGACGGTCCGCTCGATTGGGCCGTGGCTTTTCATTCACTTTGTGCTGCTCACGAGCGCGCTCGCAACCAGTGGGTCACTGCTTAGCCGCGTCGACGCCAACCCCATGGGAACGGTTGCGACAGGGCTGTTCTCGGTGCTGATCGTCGCTGTTGTCCTCCTACTCTCCTTTCTCCACATCCTCACTGAGGTCTCCTGACCGCCGGTTGAGGAGATAGCCAGCGCCGCCGAGTGCGGCGAGTCCGGTCGGGAGCCCGAATCCGGGACCGGAGCCGTCGCTGCTCTCGCTGTCTCCATCGTCGCCTGACGTGCTCTCGGTTGGCTCGGACGTGCCACTGTCTCCGTCGTCGCTCGACTGGCTGTCAGCTGAGTTGTCTTGACTTGGGTCTGTCTCGCCGTCGTCGCTCCCGTCGCTCCCGTCTGTCCCTGTCCCCGAACTCGCGCCAAGGGCAACGAGGCCAGTTTCTCGGCTGGCGACGTACAACCGGTCGCCGGCGACAACCGGGCCGCCCACCATCCTGCTTTTGGTCTCCTCGAAGAGGTTGTACTGCCAGCGTTCGGTGCCGTCGGACGCGTCGAGGGCGTAGACGGTACCGCTGTCAGTGCTGACGTACACCGTGTCGCTGGTCACCGCCAGCGCAGTGTTCACGGGGCCATCGACATCGGCGGTCCACTCTGTGGCCGACGAATCGAGTCGAATGAGTTCCTGTCGCTGGCGTTCGAGCGTTTCAATCTCGTCGCGGAGTTCAGAGACCTCGTCTCTGTCGACGTCTTCGCCCGCCTCGGCCGCGGCTCGCAACTCTGCCAACTCCGACCGAGCGCTGGCCAGTTCTTCTTGCAGTTGTGTCCGCTCTGTTTCGATTGGGTCGACCGACAGCGCGTATACTGTTCCCGCGTTTGACTCCTGCTCTGGGGTGCGTTCTGCCAGTGCTGTCCCACTGGCGAAATACACCCGGTCAGTTCCAACAGCCGGTGACGCGGGGACCGCAATCTCCGCGTCAAATATCCACTTTGCCTGTCCGGTTGCTGTTTCGATGCTGGTTACGCCCCTGCTGGGCAGATAGACCGCGCCGTCCTCAACAGTCGGCGTTTTTTGCTCACCCCATCGACCGCGGGCGTCCAGTGTTACGTACTCGTCACCTGCTGGCGACTGCGAAATCGGAAACGTCTCCAGCACGTGGGCGGCCCAGGCCGGACTGCGCCCTGCCATCCCGAGTCTGTTTCCAGTCCACACCGAGTTGGCTCCAGCGGCTGGCGTCGTCGCGGCGTTGACCGAATCGGTCCACAACTGGGTCTGGTCTGACGTACTCACCGCGCTGAGCCCCGCTGACCCGGCCACGTAGAGCACGGCACCCCGTGCTGTCAGTGGTGAGACTCCGACGAGTTGGTCATTTGCAGTGCCGTGTTGCCAAATCTGCTCACCCGTCGCTGTCGAGAGTCCAATGACGTCTCCGGTATCGGTTCCGACGTAGACCTCGTTGCTAATGAAATCGGTCGCCACAGTTGCTGGTGAACCGATAAATTGCTGTCCGTCGTCGTATTCCCAATCAACAGTCCCGTCGCCGAGATTCACTCCGAGCACTCTTTCGGTAGTGGTCACGACGGCATTCGACTCAGTGATTGCTGGCTGGCCTCGGATGGCCGTGGTCGGAGACACTGCCCACAGTTCAACGATATCGCCCCCGTTGTCCGGACTTGGCCCCGACGCGTCGAGGTTCGCTCCTGTATTTCCGCCGTCGCGACCGTACTGTGGCCACTGGTCTGCAGAGATCTCGCTCTGCTGGAACAGTTGTCCGCTGGTAACTCCAAGCATACTCAGCCCAGCAACACCCACCGAACTGAGGAGTGTTCGCCGAGAGATTCGTTCGTTCATAACTTAGTCCATATTGATCTCGTCGATGTCAATTCCAACAGGGCTCGTGTCTGGCCCGGTTCCGGGTGCGACGATATCACCCTCTGGCGCTTCTTCGACAGTCACCTGCGCTGTGTCGGTCACGCCCTCGACGCGGGCGACAATTTCCTGTGGGTCGGAGTCGCCCTGTCCGACAAGCGTCGACCACGTGAGCGTGTACGTTCCATCACTTGTGATACTTTCGACGTCGGTGGGTCGAAGCGCACTCCCGTACGGCGTCTCCAGTGAGAGTGTACTCTTTGCGTTGACGCCGTCTACCTCGACAGTTACATCGAGTTTTTCCCCGGCTTCGACGGGGTCACTCGTGCTCAGAATGTCGACAGTCAGCACGTCACCGCTTGCTGGTTCGATTGTGACCGGCGTTGTCTCGCTATCGTCTTCGGTCTGCACCTCGATGTCGAACGTTGTCGGCGAGTTGACGATACCGCTGGCCGTGCCAAATTTGAACGTGACCGTCTGCGATGACGATGGTCCGACAGTGATTTTCTCGGTCTTGGTTAGCCCGTTGAACTCTGCCTCGACGAACTGCGTGTCAGAGTCAGTGCCGGTGTTCTCGATTGTGGTTTCAATTTCGACATCATCGCCAGCGGTGACCGGGTCGGTGAGCGTCGTCGTGCTGGTCACCTCAAACGTCGAGTTCGGCCCCGAGACGGGCTTGACTTCGACCTCTTGGCCGACTTCATCGTCACGGCTCACCACGTAGATGTCGTTGGTATCGCCGTCGCCGATTTCGGTGTTCCAGGTCAGGTTGAACGTCTCCGTCCCGCCCGGACTCAGTTCGCTGGTTTCGGTCAGGTCGACCGTTCGGTTGTTGAAATCAAGGAGTTCGACGAACCGTTTGCCGGCGTCGCTGCCGACGTTTTCGGCCTGAATTTGGACCTCCAGTGCGTCTCCTGCGGTAATCGGGTCGTTTACTGCCATCACGTCCACGGTGATATCGTCGTTCGTTCCCGGTGCGTCGTCGATGTCGAACGTTTCCGTGGCGCCGTTATCCTCGCTTTGGACAGTGATGGTCTTGCCGGTGCCCGCGTCGCTGGAGCGAGTCTGCCAGCGGAAGACCGCTGTCTTCCTGTCGTTGGGGCCATCCTCGCCTGAGAGGCTGACCGTTCTCACGTCAACTGGATTCCCGTCGTCGTCACGCATAAGCACGGTCTGCGTGTCCCCACCGTCTCCGAGATTTTCAATAGCAACTTCCACTTCAATTTCGTCGGTCGCCTGTGGGTCCGCCGGCGTCACATTCTGGATATAGACCGCGAAGTCCGACGGTGGTCCTGAGTTGACCGTCACATCCGGCGTTGCTTCACTATCTGGCGTCCGGATGAGCAGTTCACCACTCGTTGGCGGTGTATCGCTGCCCTGTAGGTCAGCGGTCCAATTGAGTACTGGGGCGTTCGGGTCGCTCGCGTCGATTGTCTCACCGGCGTTCAGTGAGACAGTCGTACTGTCGACGATGTTGCCGTAGATGTCCGTCAGCGTGATAATCTGCTCGCCCGCTTCGCCGGTGTTCTCGACGCCGACTGGAACGCTCAGCGTGTTGCCCTCCTCGACAGTGTAGCTGTCACCTGTCGACACCTGCACGTTCGGAAGGTCGGGTTCGTCAAGTTCCTCACCGATCCGCTCGAAAATGTCTTCGAGTTCGTCTTCGTTGCCGTCGTACAGTTCGCCCTCGCCGGTTCCGGCGTTGGCAACCTCTGCCAGTTCGCCGTCCTCGCTCACATCTGCATTGCCGAATCCGACAATGTAGACAGTCACGTCATCGTCGATATCGTCTGCCCGCTCATCTGGGGGCAGACTGTCATCAGATGTGTGCTGTCCATCGGTCAACAACACGATACTCTTCTTGTTCGGGTCGCTGAGTCCGTTGAGCTGGCTCTGGGCCTCGAATATCGCTTCTGTGATATCCGTCCCGCCGGCAGGGTTCACTCGGAGCGACTGCTTCACCGCCCCGATGTCTTCCGTAATCGGTTCATAAACGTTCTGACCGAGGTCGAATTCCATCAGTCCAGCCCGGTCATCAACACTCTCATCCAGTGAATCGAGTGCGGCCAGGACAGCGTCATACCGTTTGCCGGACGAATCTAAACACAGTGAGTCACAACTATCACCCGTCAATTCGAACACGTATGCCTCACCGCCGTACTCTGCTGGGTCGACGGTCTGTCCAGAGGCGTAAAACGACCCGTCGGGAAGTTCGGTCCCCTGTCGAACCGCCCCATCGAGCGTTCCGCCCGTTTCGGGGAGCACGTACCAGAGGTCGGCGTCCGCTGGCACTGTCTGTGGGGTGGTGAACTTCTTGCCGCCCCAGACATCTTTCTCTTCAGTGTTGAAGAAGTTACCAACTGAAATCGTCTCTCCCGACTCGTAGATGCTGCCTTCGGTGGTCGGATCCTCGACATCGTCGTTCACGTACCAGAATTCTTCACCGCCGGCCGGGAGCGACCCGCTAAAGCTGACGTCATCTGGCACAGTGTAATCGGTAGCACCTGTGGGGGGGCCGCCGCCTGATATCTCCGTTCTTGCAGTCGGGAGCATCCACGCCCCGCCGCCTCCGTACGGTTGGTAGTCGGGTTTGATCGTCCCCATCGAGCCAGTTTCGTCGATGGCGAACATCACGTCGACCGGGTCGCGCGCCGTGGTCTGTTTGTCGATAAATATCTCTTCAGTTGCAGTGTTTCCGGCAACTTCGACGGCGATATTCTCGGCGTTGGTCGGGTCTGCCTCCGTCGTCGTGTTGTCGCCAATTACTGTCTCCCAGGCGAGGTCAACCGTTGTGCTCCCGCCGCTTGGGACGCTGGTCTCATTCGTCGCGATTGGGCGGTCCTCCGGGACGTACTCGACGACCACGTTTTCGGTCCCGAGCACGCCGCCACTGTTCTCGATGGTGACGGAAATATCTAAGTTCTCACCTTCGACGGTCGGATCTGCAGGGGGTGACCCGTCCGACGCCGTCGAACTGTAGGTGGTGAACGACGTGATACTGTAGCTTGGTCCGGCCTCGTCTTCGGGACGGACTTCGACGCTGGCGCTATCTGTATCGCTGACACTGTTCACCGTCACTGTCCCGGGGGAGTTCTGTCCGTCGCCGGCCTCGGTATCCCAGGTCAGTGTCTTCTGGACTGACTCTCCGCTCGTGAGCGTCACTGATTCTGCGTCAACCGGTTCGCCGTCGAAGTTCGCGAGCCAGACGCTTTCAGTCCGGGTGCCACCGCCGTTGTACTCGATATCGACCGGGACGTCGAGCGCGTCGCCTGCGATCACGTTGTTGAGGCCGCTCTCGTCGATCGAGACGTTGAAGCTGTTCGCCCCAGGCGGCGGTGTCACTTGGACGCCTGTCGTCGTGTTCGAATCGTCGTCGGTCTCGATTGTGAGGTCGTAGACTCCCGCGTCGCCGAGTTCCGTCTCCCAGGTCAACGGCGGTCCACTCGTACCGAGTGTAGTTGTCTGACCGCTGTTCAGCGACAGGTCGTTGACTGTCGCGCGAATGACGTCGCTCTGGTCGCGGAGTCGAATCGTTCGCGTGCCGTCGTCGCCGCCAATATTTTTGATTTTGACCTCCGCATCGAGGTCGTCTCCTTCCTCAACGCTCGTATCAATGTCGACGTCTTGGATCTGGAAGTTCGCGAAGGTGGTACTCGCTGGCTGGACGTTGACCTGTTGGGACGTTTCATCAGTCAGCGTCGTGATGTTGATCGTCGTCTGTCCGGGCGTGCCGTCTCCCATCTCGGTATCCCACTCGATTGTCTTCAGGACAGTTTCGCCGGCGTTGAGGTCGTACTTCTCGGTCGCCTGCGGTCCCGCGGCGTTCGAGACAATCACGTCCTGTTCGTCGGCGCTGCTGCCGTTGTTGTAGACCCGAACATCGAGTTCGAGCGTATCGCCTTCCACGACAGGACCGTTGAGTACGGTAACCGACTGAATCTCGAAGTCCTCGGCGTCGGGTGTCTTCACCACTTCCCACTGCCCATCGAACCGCGAGTCGTCGGGTGTTCCGGCGCCCACGATGAACTTTTCACCGACGAACGTTGGCGCGTAGGTGAACGAGAACTCACGGGTGGCGCCACGCGCAAGCGAGTCGCTTTCTTCCAATCGGGTTCCGTTGCCGACCCAGGCGTTTCGTGTCGTCGGGTCAATCAACACACCGACCGGTTCACCGTCGTCTGCCGCTGCAGTGCCGCTGTTTGTGACCTCCACGTCGACCTGCAGTTGCTCCGCCCCGAAATCGAGCTGTCGGTCGCCCGGGCCGGTGACGTCTAGGTCGGTGATTTCGAGCAGCGGACGGAACTCACCGACGCTGTCGTCCGGATTGTCGACGCTGACAGGGTCGACCAAACAACCTTCGTCGCTTTTGTCGACGTGGTCTCGGAGCGCGCTGTCTTTGACGACACAGGTCCACGCCTCGTCGGAAATCTCGAATGCATCTCCGCTCACGCTGGTCACCGCGTCGGGCGCAGTCGGGGCGAGATTGCTCGCGGTCGGGTCTTCGATGTTCACCCACTGTCCCACGGATGGGTCCCACTCCCACCAGTTTGGTCCGCCGCTGGCGTCGTACCGCAACCCGACGGTGTAGTCGTTGCTGTTGGGTGGGTCTATAACCTCGAAGCCATCGCCGTCTTGGTCAATCTCCCCGATTGCGTCGTCGTATAACTCGGGCGCAAGGTCGGCGATGCCAGTGTAAATCACGTCAGTGCCGTAGGGGTCTGACCGCGACGGGAGGTCGATTCCGTCGCCGAACTCACCGAAGCCAATTCGCACTTGATCGTCGTCAAGTTCGGCCAAGTCGTCGCTATTCCAGACCGTTATCGACCGGCCATCGACGCTCTGTCTGATAAGTTTCCCCCAGGCGTCTGCGAACCGACTCGTCACGGTCATATTCATGTCCGCTGGTGCGACTACCTCGCCGTCGCGCTGCATCGCTTGGTTGACGAGTTTTTGGATTTGTGTAGTTGCTGTGTCGTCTTGCCGGGTCGCCTCCATCTCGCTGCTGTCAACTCCACGTACCGAAGAGATATTTACGAAATCAAGCACGAGGTTGCCGTCAGTGACCGAGACATCTGGTTCCCGTAGCACTGTCACCGACCCATCCTGCACCTCTAAGACCCCCCCGCCCTGGTAGACGGTCAACACGCCATCCTGTCCTTCGTGTGTGATTGTCCCGAGGGTGATCTTTTCGGAGTTGAACTGTGTGGCCGCGTCGACTAACCCCCCGTCTACCCTACGGCTGGCCGTCCAGTAGGTGTCGTTTGTCCGTGCAGTCACGTTGACCATCCCCCTGTCACCGTCGGCCTCAAAATCCTCTGCAGTCCCCTGCGGAACCTCCCACGTTACCGAGTTTCCGACCTCGTCGTCGTTCAAACTGCTCAACCGGTCATCGAGTTCGAGCACCGAATCCTGTGCTAGACGGTCGTTTGCGCTGGTTGTCGTATCATTTAGCACAAAGAACCCCACACCAACGAGCGCGACAGCCGTCACGAATACGAGCGCGAAAATCAGAACTGTCCCGTATATCTCAGAGATGCCACGATTGTCTGTCTGTCCCGTAACTAACCCCATTGTTACAGGATACAATGCAACTGGTATTTAAAAATACATTGTCTGGTTTCAGTTTTGTTTATTACCCCCTCTGGTCGAAAGACTCGCCCTCCGTCTGTTGATTTCACTTCTGATATTTGCGAAAATTTGTGGGAGTCGTTAGCACATATCGTTTTAACTCTCGGTGGCGGCGGTACTGTGCAAACACAATGTCACAGTGTCCGGCGCGGGAGAATTGCCAGTTCGACGGTCGACACTCGGATAACGACGGTCTCGACATCCGACCCGAAGCTGTAGACGTTGTTGGTATTGTCCCAACTTCCAGATTCGATTTCCTCGAAGAAGTATCCCCACTGGCGTGGATAGGCTGTGTCTGAAACGTCGATTTCGAGGTCGTCGGCACTGGTTTCGTAGACTCGTTTTTGATCCTGCCATTTGGCGCTAAAGCTGACAAATTGTCGGTCTGTCGATACCGGCGAGCGCTGTGGAACGGAGGTTGGGTCGAGCGTGATATCGGGCCTGTATGCTCCCGAGCGGTCGATGCTCTCGTCGGTGGTCAGGTTGACCAACGAGACGATTGCGGTATCACCGTCGACTTTGATTCCCGGTTCGTATCGCGCCCGAGCGGTATCAGAGCGGAAGACACCGCCGCCTTCGTAGGCGATATTTACTGTCTCGTCGCTGAGGTCGAACCGGTGTTCGAGTGCGTTGAGTTCGATTCGAGCCCTGTTGCTTGTCCCACCAAGCTCCGTGAGGTTGGGGTCTCCGGTCGGGGTCTTGAGTGTCAACGCTGTCTCGTTGAACCAGATATTCCCGCCGCTCAGTGAGAGGTCAAACTCGCGGTAGGTGTCGTT
>JAQCNR010000048.1 GCA_028274925.1 Halovenus sp. | reverse complement strand
CGGTCTGTGAGTGCGCGGACGATACGAGCGGGTGTCTCCAGTGGCACACTCTTAGGTATTCGAGCGGGGTCAAAAGGGTAGCGGAGTCACTGCTGGGGTTGCGGTGTCGTCCTCCTGTCGGTCTTGTGCTGGCGGCTGAGTCGTCGGATTGTGCTGCGCAGTCGCGGGAAGTAATCGGTCAGGTCGCTCGTCGTCACGATCCCTACCAGCGTCTCGTCGTCGACGACGAGCAGCCGCTGGACCGACCGGTCTTTCATCAGGTGGGCGGCCTCGTGGATTTCTTCGCTACTCGGGACCGAGATGACCGTCTCGCTCAGAAACGACTTCACCGCCACTGTTCTCATCTCGGCGCCGGCGGCGACCTGTCCCATCACGTCCGACTCGGTCACGATGCCGATGATTTCCTCTGTCGCTGGGTCGACGACGACAGCCGACCCGATACCGTGGTCCGCGAACAGCGTTGCGACGCCACAGGCCGTGGTATCGGGGGAGATGGTCCGAACCGACGGTGTCATTACCTCTGCAACAGACTGGTCAATTATACTACTTGTTCTGGGCGCACGGTCATAACCCTGCCGCACATGCCGTCGGCGACGAAGACGGTATACACAGCATAACAATACCGAGGCCCCGTTATCTTCCGGGTATGTCCGCTCAGACCACCGATCTCCAAGCCCACCTCGAACGCGCACTCGAAACAGCAGAAAACAGCGAGACGAAGTACGAACTTCGGGAAGCGCTCCAGAAGTGTCGTGCCTCAGAGTTCGGTACTACTGCGGCGCTCGACGACTGACTCGGCCCAGCTAATCGCCTCGTCGAGCACCTCGGTCGGGTCGTCGTCGTACTCGAAGTCCCGAATGTGGTCGACGTCGTCGTCCTCGTGGCCGCCAATCAGGTGTGTCTGTTCACCTTCACGGTCGGCTGGAACCAGTCGCGCGAGGACGTTGTTGTGTGCCTTCGCCGTCTCGTACTCCGAGAGACGACGGGTCGGTTCTTCGTCGACGAGGACCGAGAACCTCGAGAGCATCATATACGTCGCGATATCTTCCTCTTCGGCGTGGCCCTCGACGCTCGGGAGTACGCTGGCCCGCCGGGCGTCGTAGCCGTGAATCTCCAACTGCTCGCGGATTGTCTCGGAGGCGTCACCCGCGCCAGCACTCGACTCTAAGACGAGCACCGAGCTGTCGATTGTGTCGAGCACCGTCTCGAGGGCTCCGGCGAACTCTGCGAGTTCGTCGCCCTCGGCGCCGAGCGCTTCGAGATAGCCTGCGTCGGCAATCGAACGAAGCGTCTCGATTTGTGAGCGCAAGTCCTCTTGATCTTTGGGCTGGCCCCAGTACTCCTGCATCTTCCGGCGTTTGTCGACCGACTGCACGTCGAGCGGTTCGTCGCTGTGTCGAATCGCCTCCAGTGCGGCCTGTGCGCTCTCGATTGTCGAGAAGTACGTAATCGTCTCCTCTACACAGACCTCCAGAATATCACGCTCACGCGAGAGCACGAGGTCGATCTCCCCGGCGTGGAGTGCTTCTTTGATTGCTTCTTTGTCATCGAAATCGTCCAGCGTCTTCACGTCGAAGAAGTCCTCGAAGCCAGCGACTGGCATGTCGACGATGGCCGTCCCCGCCAGTGGAATCGGCTTGCCGACACACATCTGGGCCTTCTGGTATGCTTTGCCGAAGGTGTCGGCGGTGCCCATCACCTCGCCGGTGGATTTCATCTCCGGGCCGAGGCGTGGGTCACTGCCTGGCAGGCGGTCGAAGGGGAGAACGACCTCCTTGACGCTGACCTGCTCTGGAATCTGTTCCTCGTAGTCGAGGTCCGCGAGCGACGCGCCAGCCATCACCTTTGCCGCGATGCGGGCGATTGGCACGCCGGTCGTCTTCGAGACGAACGGCACTGTCCGCGAGGAGCGTGGGTTGGCCTCCAGCACGTACACCTCGCCGTCTCTGACCGCGAGTT
>JAQCNR010000047.1 GCA_028274925.1 Halovenus sp. | reverse complement strand
GGACGACGGCCAGACCCCATCACTCAGTTACGGCACTGCTGGTACGTACACTGTCAGCCGCCGAGTCACCGACAACGGTGGTACGGATCGGACGTGAACCAGGCAAATCACGGTTGAGAACCCGGCCCCCACAGCGTCGTTCAGCTATTCGCCCTCGACGCCGAACCCTGACGATACGATTACGCTCGATGCGAGATCGACGAGTGACCCAGATGGGAACATCGTCTCGTACGAGTGGGACACCAACGGCGACGGGGAGTACAGTGATTACCGGGACGATGCGGACGATGGCCAGACGACCACCGTGTCGTACGGTACCGGCGGCACCTACACCGTCGGCCTCCGAGTCACCGATAACGGCGACAAAACTGTTACGACCACCCGGCAAATCACGGTCGAGAACACCGCGCCGACCGCCCTTGTCAGCGTATCACCGTCGATGCCGACGCCGGGCAGTCAAGTCCAGCTCGATGCCAGCGGCTCCGGGGACCGGGACGGACAAATCGAGTCGTACACCTGGTATATCGACGGGGATGACATCGGAGACAGTGAGACACTCGCGTACCAGTTCGACCGGCGAGGAACCTACGAGGTGCGGCTTGAGGTTACTGACAACGGTGGCCTGACGGCGACGAACACCACGACGATCGGTGTCAGTAATCCACCCGAGCCGTCGATGACGACGGCACCGGCCACCATCGGCACCGGCGCGTCGGTGACCTTCGACGCCAGTGGCTCAACTGACCCGGATGGACAGATAACCAGCTACCACTGGCGGTTCGAGGACGGGACCACCAAGACCGGCGAGACGGTTTCCCGGAGCTTCGACCGGACGGGCGAGCGCACTGTCACCCTGACTGTCACCGACGATGCCGGACACGAACGGACAGTTGAGGAGACCATCACAGTGTATCCAGCACCGGAGGTATCGATGTCGGTGACGCCCGACGACCCAATAGAAGGGAGCCCGGTCGAACTCTCAGCCAGTTCGGAGGACTCGATTCAGTCCTACGAATGGGTCATCGCTGGGTCGACGGAGTACACCGGTTCTACCGCGTCACACGCATTTACCGAAGCGGGTGATCAGACAGTCGTATTGCGAGCGACCAGCACAGACGGTGTGACGACACAGATATCCCGAACTGTTTCGGTCGATCAGGATGCCTCGTTCGAGTTGACGTCTAACCAGGGCCAGGTCGCGGCGGGTGAAACTGCGGTCATCATCTTCAGTGTGAACAATAATATCCCCAATCGAGACCTCAACGCCAGTCTACGGCTGTCTCTACCCGATACTGGAGCCGAAATCGAGAGTGTCGATGGAGGACAGATCACCAGCCGGAGCACGACGAACTTCATAACCATTCGTGGCGGCGGTCAAGATTCACTTCGGGTCAGAATGCGATTCAATGAGCCCGGAAATTACAGTATCGGTGGTACGTCGGTATACTACTACGGGAACGAGTCGAACAGTCAGGAATCCTCGGTCAGCCCGGTCTCCGTCTCTGTCACCAGAAGCGAGTCGACTGGGAGTTCGTCCGGCTCCGGCCCCGGCTTCGGAATCGTGTCGGTGCTGCTTGCTACATTCCTGCTGCTGGGCTTGCGGCGCTGCGCTGCTACGTGAGCGGTTCCTTTCGGTCTCACCGTTAAACCGCTCGGCGATTGGGCCCTTCGCTGCGCTCACGCCCTACTTTCCCCGCTGCGAATTTCAGAGGCGATTCAATCCGTTCATCGCCTCCCTGCTCGCGGGTCGCTACGCTCACGGCTGCGCCGTTCGCTGTCGAGGCGCTCCTGCTGGTCACGCCTCGCTCTCCCCGCTCGCAACTGGAGATGCCTCGCTCCGCTCAGTATCTCCCTGCTCACGGCTCACTTTGTTCGCCGTTCGCTACTACAGAGACATCTCGCTCCGCTCGATGTCTCTCACTCCCCACTCATCGCTTCGCTCGCCAAATTCCGTCCCTGGGCGTTCAGGCTGACCTCCGTCCGCTCGCGGACCTTGTCGACGGCTCCCACGTCCAGCAGCTTCTGGTATATCTCCTCGACGTCGTCGGGCGTCGTCCCGACGAAGTCGGCCATCTCGAACGGTGAGACCCCCGAAT
>JAQCNR010000043.1 GCA_028274925.1 Halovenus sp. | reverse complement strand
GTGCAGACAAAGAGAGTAGACGCGCTTTCCTCCGGGCTGTCTTCGATGCAGAGGGCCACGTGACCGAACACGGTATACTCGAACTCACGCAGAAAGACGGGGACATTATCACGCTGCTGTCGTATCTCCTCGCAGGGTTCGGTGTCCCGTCGCGGCGAAAGGAGGCACAAAAGCAGGCCACAAACGGCAGTGACACCAGCCGAACGTATCACACACTGTACGTCTCCAGCGCAGACCATCTCGAACGGTTCCACTCCGAGGTAGGATTCAGCATCGACGAGAAATCGCAGCGTCTCGTCGACAATACGAACCGCGACAGCAATCCCAACGACGACACCATCCTGACCCAGCAGGCGGTACCGGCGCTTTGTGACCAGCTCAATCTGAACAAACGCGAGTACGTCCCCGACACGCTCAACCCAGATTCGCCTGGTAGAAGACGGTACCAGCGGTGTCTGTCGGACTTGCTCGACGACGCGAATGCTCGATTAGAAGCGGTCCAGAACGCCCGCGAGCGACTTACGCAGCTTAGTTCTGCAGTTGATACGTTGACAACGGTACCAGTCAAGTGGGAACAGAACCGCAAACAGTTAGCGCCACTCGAAACCCGCCGAGAGGTCGCAGCGGCCACGACTGCTCGGGAAGATTATCTACTCGAATACGCCCGGGGCAATCGAGTTCCGTACACCGACCGCGCAGGAACGATTCTACAGACAGTGAGCGACGACGAGTTCGAGATTCCACTGCAGCAGGTCCAGCGTGAACTCGATGCGATTATCGAAACGCTGGATATTAGCTACGCCACGCTGGTTGGGGACACAGACCTGCGCTCTCCTGATGTCGGGAACCTACTCAATCAGGACGACCACGAAATCGGCTCGCTCTGCCGGTTCAAAACAGTAGCGGAGCAACTCGATGCGGTACTGTCCAAGATGGCCTCGGTCGAAACACTGGAACAGATGCAGACACTGCAGCGAGTCGCCAGCTCGGAGCTGTACTTCGACGAAGTCGAGGCTATCCAGCAGGTCGAGGACTCCAAGCGGGTGTACGACCTGACCGTCCCAGGGGTGCACAACTACGTCGCCGGCACAGTCCCCACGGTCATGCACAATACAACCTCCGCCGTGACCATTGCCAAGGAACTCTACGGCGAGGGCTGGGAGGAGCATTTCCTCGAACTAAATGCCTCAGACGAGCGCGGTATCGACGTGGTCCGGGACCGCATCAAGAGTTTCGCCAGAACTTCGTTTGGTGGCGTCAACTACCGGATAATCTTCCTCGACGAGGCCGACGCCCTCACGAGTGACGCGCAGTCTGCACTGCGCCGGACGATGGAGCAGTTCTCGAACAATGTCCGGTTTATTCTTTCCTGTAACTACTCCAGCCAGATTATCGACCCGATTCAATCTCGCTGTACCGTTTTCCGGTTCTCGCCGCTGTCGGACGAGGCTGTCGAGACACAGATTCGCCGTATCGCCGACGACCAGGGAATCGAACTGACCGAGGACGGCGTCGAAGCGCTAGTCTACGTTGCGGATGGTGACATGCGCGCAGGAATCAACGGGTTGCAGGCCGCAGCAGTCACCGGCGGCGTCGTCGACGAGGAGGCAGTCTTCGAGATTACCAGTACTGCGCGCCCCGAGGATATCGAGGAGATGGTGACACTCGCGCTTGACGGCGACTTCACCGCCTCGCGGAGCCAACTCGACAGACTGCTGACCGAGGAAGGCATCGCCGGCGGCGATATTATCGACCAACTGCACCGCTCCGTCTGGGAGTTTGGCCTCGGCGACGAGGCCGCTGTTCGCGTGCTCGACCGAATTGGCGAGGCGGATTACCGAATCACAGAGGGAGCAAACGAGCGTATTCAACTCGAAGCACTGCTGGCCGCACTCGCACTGGAGGAGTAAGATGGACGACGAAGCCTATATCCACGAAGCGATTTCCCTCGCCCGCGAGGCAGTCGAAAACGGCAACACTCCGTTCGGGTCGTTGCTCGTCCTCGACGGAGAGGTCATCCAGCGCTCCCGAAACACGACACTCACTGGGGACGACATCACCGCCCATCCCGAACTGAAACTCGCCCGATGGGCCGCGCGGGAACTCGACGCTGAGGAGTGTGCTGAGACGACGATGTACACGAGCACCGAGCCCTGTGAAATGTGCGCGACAGCGATTCAGTACGCGGGCCTCGGGCGAGTCGTGTTTAGCGTCTCGACGGGCGCGCTCGCGGACCTGCGTGGCTCGGAGGCAGGGTTCACCTGTCAAGAACTCATCGACGCGAAGGGTGGGACAACGGAAATTAAGGGGCCAGTGCTCGAAGATGAGGGGCTCGCGGTCCACGAGAACTAACCACAAAGGTGCGTTCGGAACTGTTTTACCCCAACGCTTGCCACATATGGCCAACAGATGAGCGACCTCGACGACGAATACGAGCTCGCGTATTTCGAGGAAGAAGGCTTTCACCGGCTGGAATGCTCGGAATGCGGCGCGCACTTCTGGACCCGCGACGGCACACGGGACAGCTGCGGCGAACCGCCGTGTGACACCTACGGGTTCATCGACGACCCCGGCTTCGCCGAGGAGTACACGCTGGCGGAGATGCGGGAAGCGTATCTCTCCTTTTTCGAGGAGCACGACCACACCCGAATCGACCCCTATCCGGTCGCGGCGAATCGCTGGCGCGACGATGTCCTACTGACGCAGGCGTCGATTTACGACTTCCAGCCACTGGTGACCAGCGGCGAGACACCGCCGCCAGCCAATCCCCTGACGATTAGCCAGCCCTGCATCCGGATGCAGGATATCGACAACGTGGGCAAGACTGGCCGCCACACCATGGCCTTCGAGATGATGGCTCACCACGCCTTCAACGCCCGCGAAGATGTCGAAGGAGAATATGCCTACGAAGGTGAGGTCTACTGGAAAGACAAAACCGTCGAGTACTGCGACACGCTGCTCGAGGAACTGGGTGCCGATATCGAGGAGGTCACCTACATCGAGGACCCCTGGGTCGGCGGCGGCAACGCCGGTCCGGCCATCGAGGTCATCTACAAGGGACTGGAACTGGCGACGCTCGTGTTCATGTCTATGGAGCAAGACGAGGACGGCGAATATCTGCTCAAGGACGGCAACCGCTACTCGAAGATGGATACCTACGTCGTCGACACGGGTTACGGACTCGAACGCTGGACGTGGATGAGCCAGGGGACGGCGACAGTCTACGAGGCTATCTACCCCGAGATGATCGAGTTCCTGCGCGAGAACGCGGGTATCGATTACACCGAGGACGAGGAGAAACTCGTCCACGCCGCTGCACGACTCTCCGGCAACCTCGACATCGAC
>JAQCNR010000039.1 GCA_028274925.1 Halovenus sp. | reverse complement strand
AGTGCCCAGACCACCAGTAGCGAGGGCACTGGCGTGGCGAACGACTCGATGAAGAATGCGAGATACTCGGCAAAGCCCATTGCGGCGAACAGGAGGTACGCCCAGATAGCGAGTACTGGCACGGCAATCCCGAGCAATCCCCAGTACGGGCCGACGAGTCGTGAACAGTAGACGTACGCGCCACCGGCGACTGGAATCGCGCCGCCGAGTTGGAGCAACCCGAGCACGCCGAAAATCATCGGAATGACCGAGACACCAATCGCGACGGTGATACTCGGCCCGGCGGCGACGAGCATCTGTGTCGGCACGATGAAAATCGACATGCCGATTGCCGTCCCGACGAGCAATCCCACAGCCCCCACGAGCCCGATTTCCCCCGTTACGAGCTTGTAATCCTCTGCTGACATCAGTATGCTCAGGACTCGACAGCGAGTTATTTCAAAGTATCGCCGCTCGCAGCCGTCGGTCTCCGCTGGCGCGGCGGTGGTTGCGACACGTGAGTACCCGTAGCACTGTGTAGTAACTACTATTTATCCCCGGTCTAAGGAGAGTGTATGTCACAATCGTACGATCGGGGCACCGTCGAGAGTTTCGGACGGTGGCTGGAGTTCAAACCCGGGATGTGGGCGTGGATTCTCCACAAACTCACTGGGTGGATACTTGTCGGCTACCTGTTCACGCACATCGCCGTGTTGTCGACCGCGACCCAGTCGCCGGGGATGTACACGTCGACGCTGCAAGGACTCGAGGAACTGCTCATCGTCCGCTTCCTCGAGATTGGACTACTCACCGTGGCCGTGTTCCACATCCTGAACGGGATTCGACTGCTGTTCGTCGACCTTGGACTGGGACTCGGCCGACAGGATGTCAGCTTCTACGTCTCGCTGATTATGACCGCACTGATCACGCTGGCAAGCCTGCCAACCTTCCTCGGAGGTGCACTGTAATGGCCCAACACTACTCCTCGTTCGAGCACAAGGGCTGGCGGTGGTTCGTCCAGCGCATCACTGCCATCTTCCTCATCGGCGTCCTTGCCTTTCATTTCATCACGCTGCACTTCGTCAACCACGCTGCAGAGATTACCTTCGCCGGGACGGAAGCCCGAATGAGTCAGTGGGGCTACTTCTCGCTGATGGTCACTTTCCTCGTCACTGCCGCGTTCCACGGCGTCAACGGCGTGTACAACGCACTGGTTAACATGGGACTGCAGGGCACCCAGAAGAAGGTTGTCGCCGCAATCCTTACCATTGCGACGGCCCTACTGGTGTTGCAAGGATTCCGTGTTGCGACCGCCATGACTGGACTGTTCTAACAATGAGTACAGAAATTCAACAAGAGACTGAGACTGCCGACGAACAGACACCTGAACAGATCCGTGAAGAGGTCGCAGCAGACCTCTCGGAGAAGCGTCGCGAACAGATCAAAGAGGACCTCAACAGCGCCGAGAAGACGATTCAGCTGGAGGTCTTCCGGTACGACCCCGAAATCGAGGGCAAAGAAGAACCTCGGTTCGACTCGTTCAAGGTACCGTATCACCGCGGGATGACGGTGCTCGACGCGCTCATCTACGCGCGAGACAAGTACGACTCCTCGCTGACGTTCCGCCACTCCTGCCGACAGGCAGTCTGTGGCTCAGACGCACTCTTCGTCAACGGCCAACAGCGCCTCGGCTGTAAGACTCAGATGGGCGAACTCGAGCACCCGGTTCGGATCGAACCGCTCCCACATCAGGACGTCGTCAAGGACCTAGTCGTCGACATGGAGCACTTCTACGACCAGATGGAAGCGGTCGAGCCGTTTTTCGACCCCGACGACCTCCCGGATGGCGAACTCGAAGAACAGCGCCAGACGCCAGAAAACCGCGAGAAAGTCAAACTCTCGACGCGGTGTATCTGGTGTGGTGCGTGTATGTCCTCCTGTAACATCGCTGCGGGCGACAACGAGTATCTCGGGCCCGCGGCCATCAACAAAGCGTACCGCTTCGCGATGGACGAACGCGAGGGGAGCGACCGCAAACAGGAGCGACTCCGCATTATCGAGCAGGAACACGGTGTCTGGCGCTGCCAGACGCAGTTCTCCTGCACAGAGGTGTGCCCGAAAGACATTCCACTGACGGAACATATTCAGGCACTGAAACGCGAATCGATCAAGAACAACTTGAAGTTCTGGTAGACCAATATACCATAGACTCCACTAACCAATGCACAAACATGATGTCATCGTGGTCGGCGCGGGCGGCGCTGGCCTCAGGGCAGCAATCGCAGCACATGAAGAGGGCGCAGACGTTGCGCTCGTGAGCAAACTCCACCCGGTGCGAAGTCACACCGGCGCAGCAGAGGGCGGCATCAACGCCGCACTCCACCCCGAGGACTCCTGGGAACTCCACGCCTACGACACGATGAAGGGCTCGGACTACCTCGGCGACGCGCCTGCCATCGACACGTTCGCCAAGCAGGCCCCCGACGAAGTTATCCAACTCGAACACTGGGGCATGCCATTCTCGCGCGAAGAGGACGGCACTGTCTCCCAGCGACCGTTCGGCGGTCTCTCGCACCCGCGAACGACCTACGCCGGTGCAGAGACCGGTCACCACCTGCTGCACACGATGTACGAGCAGGTGGTCAAACGAGGAATCGAAGTCTACGACGAGTGGTACGTGTCCCGACTGGCTGTCACGGACCACGACCGCCCAGAGGACCGAGAGTGCTACGGTGCTGTCGGCTACGACATCAAGACGGGTGAAATCGACGGCTTCTACGCTAGCGACGGTGTCATCCTCGCAACTGGTGGAAACGGACAGGCCTTCGACCACACGACCAACGCCATTGCGAACACCGGCGACGGACAGGCACTGGCCTACCGTGCCGGCGCCCCGATGGAAGATATGGAGTTCGTCCAGTTCCACCCGACGACGCTGCCGTCGACGGGTGTGCTGATCTCCGAGGGCGTCCGTGGTGAGGGTGGAATTCTCTACAACGGCGACGAAGAGCGGTTCATGTTCGAGCACGGCTACGCGAACAACGAGGGCGAACTCGCCTCTCGTGACGTTGTCTCGCGGGCCGAACTCACAGAGGTCAACGAAGGACGCGGTATCGACGACGAGTACGTCCACCTCGACATGCGCCACCTCGGCGAAGAGCGCATTGTCGACCGACTGGAGAACATTCTCCACCTCGCAGAGGACTTCGAGGGTACGGATGGCCTCGACAACCCGATGCCGGTCAAACCCGGCCAGCACTACCAGATGGGCGGTATCGAAGTCGACGAGAACGGGAAGACCTGTATCGACGGCCTCTACGCGGCCGGGGAGTGTGCTTGTGTCAGTATGCACGGCTCGAACC
>JAQCNR010000027.1 GCA_028274925.1 Halovenus sp. | reverse complement strand
GCCTGCATATCGCTCTTTAGCTCACCTAATGTCGCTTCGGTCAAATCACGCTCTCTGGCGAACTGTGCAAGCCGATACATCCATGACATGAGTGTAGCAGGCGTTCGGGTGCTCTCACCAGACGGACACGAAACCATCACGTTGTGGTCATCGTATGCGCGCACCAGTTCTCTCACCGCTTCTGCTGTGTCGTGGTCTATCTCTCCGTTTTCGACGTATTCGTTAAACGTTTCTTGCCGCCGTTCGTACTTTTCTCTTGGAGTGGTCATGCCCTTGACCCACTCCTTTCTACATAACCTAGTGGCAAGTAAGTTGTGGGAATAAGCCAAAGGTAATGAGTTGGTTCGACAACAACAAACAGTCTGGCATCGCGGACTTCATGTAGCCAACCGCGACAGGTATCCTTATTTCGCTGCCGCGCCAACTGTCAACTATGCCAGAAGAAGTTCTGTTCGAGACCGAGCAGTCACAGTCCCGCAGCGAGATTGCCACCTATCTCCGCAGTGTTGCAGACTCACTCGAGGCGGGTGGGCCACTCGCGCTTGCCGCCGGCGACCAGTCCGTCGAACTCGACCCCACCGACCCCGCGACCTTCGAGGTGAAAGCCGAGCGAGAGGGGCTAGCAGACAGCCTCGGCGAACTGAGCGTCGAGTTCGAGATCGAGTGGGACGAAGGCGGCGACAGCGGCAACGACGGCACCGGCGAACTCCGAATCGAGTAGGCTCGTTTCGCAGTGAGAAACTCCCCGTGTGAATTTATTATTTGGTTCGCAGAATAATCCGATATGCACTCAGCACTGTGGGCCGCGCTTCGCCGGCGCGTGTCACTGCGGACTGGGTTGCTGTGGATTCTTTCTCTTGCTGTCGTCTACTTCTTCACCACCAATCTGTCGATGGTGATCGGTATCGCGGCGGCGTACCTGTTTGTCGGCACGACTGACCTGCTGGCGGACGTGCCGGGGGTCGACGAGCGCTGGGTGAAAACCGGCTTCGCCGTTTTCCTCGGGGCTGCGAGCACTGGCTGGCTCTGGTACACGTTGTTCGCCGCGGACGGGCAGGCGTGGCTCCCGCTAGCGGCCGTCGTGGTGAGTCTGTGGCTCGTTCTCGACGTCCGGGCCGATTTCGTCCAGGGCCGACGGCTCGATTCCCCCGACGAGTTCGAGGACATGACCAGCGCCGAGGCGATGCTGGTTATGCAACACGCCCATCTCGTCGTTCAGACGCTGCAGGACGAACCGATGACGGTTCTGGAGCTCGCGACCGCCTGTGACCTGACTCCCTCACGGGTCGAAGATGTCATCGACGTCGCGAGTGAGGACGGAACAATCTACCCGGTCGACCCCGACACCGACGAGCCACGGTATGCCGTCGACGAGCGGAAACTGGGTGCGAGCGGGCTGGGTCGCCAAGCCGTCGGTGGACTCTCGGGGCTGCTCGCCCGGATTGCCCGCCCGCTCACCGACCAGTTCTGACCCGTTCTCTCGACCGGCAACGCCCACTGCGGGTATACGTGTCGGCAGAACATCCGGTCTGGTATGGGGTCGGAATCCTTTCGGGACGCACTGTGAGCTGACCTGACCGCGAATACTCTGGCCACCGTCACTGCCGTCGTGTTCGGAGTCGTCGCCATCTTCGGGCTGGCACTCGGTCCGCTCGCAGACTCCGGAGGCGGTTTCCTGTTGGCGCTGAGTGTCGTCCACGTCGCACACGTCTACGAGGAGTACTGGCCGGTCGGCTACGAACCGGTTCCGGCCGTGGCGTGGACGGTGTCCGTGAGTGTCGTCGTCGGTTGCCTGTTCGTCGGCGTGTTCTGGGCTCTCGGCGGGCTGTTAGGGCCGACGGTCGCTGCGGCAACTGCACTGGTGTCCGCGATTGGGTTCCAGTACACCGTCGTCTCCCTGGGTCGCCGAGCGTGACTCCTGCGCTCGGTAGCAACGGTTCGTCTATGTGGCGGAAAGACTATTATCCAGTGCCGCGACAGTTTGCACGATGTCTACGAAACTCAAACTCGCCATTGCACTGGTCGCTATCGCCCTCGTCTACAAGCTTGTCAGCAGCGAGTAATCTCGAGGACGGACCGTTTGTAACCAACAGTCTTCTCGAATCCCTTAGGGGGCTTCACCCCAATTACTGGGTATGTACGGACTCGTCACGCGAAACGAAGAGGAGGTGAGCTGGGAAGAGTTCGACCGGACGTTTTTCGAGATGAAAGACGTGACCGGTCGCGCCACCGAACCGGTCGCCGGAGCGGTCAATATGATTTCTGCCTTCGGGGACAATGCTGCCGTCGAGGGCGACCCAACGCTCGCACCCATCGACGACTTTGGGACGCCTGCGACGCGGGAACGACCCTACTTCGATTGGGACTACGTCTGCCCCTCGAAGGACACCTACCGCGAGGGAATCCTCGAAATGGTCGAAGACGCCGCTGCGGTCAACGAAGACGTTCGACTCGACGACGTTGGCTTTCCGCGTGAGGAGTACTGCCACTGTGAGCACTGCAACCAGGCACTGGCGGAAAGTGACGCCGAGGACCGACAGGAATACCGCCGACAACGCATCACCGACTTTGTCGCCGAGGCGCGCGAGCGCGTGCCGGGTGATCTGTATCTGACGCTGTATCCCGACCCCTACCCCGGCCATCTCGACGCCCGGAGCGGCCTCGATGTTGACGCGCTGTCGGAGTACGTCGACGAGTTCGTCGTTCCAATTTACGACATGGCTTACGAGACGACCTACTGGGTGGAGGTCATCGCCAAGGGATTCCAGGACCGACTCGACACGCCGTTCAGCATCGAACTCTACGCGATCAATATCGACGTGGACAATCTGATCAAGGTAATGGACGTGGCGGACGAGTACGCACACTCCGTGCTCTTTGGCTACGAGGCGGGCAACGCTCGCGCTGCAATCCGGCGCAAGCGCGCGGACAACCGCGAGGGCGTGGACCACGACCCAGGGGAGTAATCACTCCAGACAGTGGCGGTCACGCCAGCGCTGTAACTGCTCGCGGTCACGCGTATCTGCGGGCAACTCGGCGAACCACTCTGCCGCGGAGATTTCCCCGTCGGGGTCCTGCACCGTTGGTTCTGGTTGCTCGCTCACTCGGCGCTCGAAAATCGGCAACACGCCCCACGTCGAGTACTCGTCGCAGAGAAACGTGACGCGGCCAAGTAGCGTGAGGCCACGGAACTGCCCGTCAACTCCCGCTTCTTCCTGTAGTTCGCGCCGTGCTGCCTCGTGAAACTGCTCGTCGCCGTCGGCACGGCCGCCGGGCAACACCCACAGGTCGACGCCCTCGTGGCGAACGAGTAACAGTTGCTCGCCGTGGGCAACCAGCGAGTGTGCGCCGTAAGGCGCGCCGTTGCGCTTGATCCGCCGCGCGACTGTCTCGAAGCGCTCCCGGCGAACCCGTTTTGTCGTCTCGAACTCCCGGTAGCCGTCGTACTGCTCACAGAGACGGTGATACGTCTGTTCGGCCTGCTGTTGGGCCTCGTCGGCCAGATACCACAGGTCGTCGA
>JAQCNR010000017.1 GCA_028274925.1 Halovenus sp. | reverse complement strand
GACCGGGTTAGCGTCAGCCGCCGACGGGTCCGCCGACTACGTCGTAACCGCAAACGGAAATGCGACAAAACGGCTGACACGAGCAGGATTCGAGGTAACACGCGAACTCGCCGGCGGTGACGTACTCGGCGTACGTGGGCCGGCCGACGCAGAGGACGAACTCGCCGGTATCGGCGGCGTCTCGAAGGTCAGCCGTGACGTCCGGCTGGACTTCCAGGAACCGTTCGACGCGACGCCGGCTGACACCGATGACGAGCCAGCGTTCGCCGACCTACAGTGGGACAACGATGTCATCGAGGCAGGTGCTGCCCAGGAGATTGCAACCGGCGAGGGAACGAGCGTTGCCGTCGTCGACACCGGCGTCGACTTCGACCACCCGGACCTCGGCAAGGTGAACGAGGACCTCGCTGCGACGTTCATCCCCGAGGATGCGGAGGCGACCGACGGAGCCAACGACGAGGTCCGTGGCCACGGCACTGCAGTCGCCGGCGTCGTCGGCGCGACGGGTGCAGTCGGTATCACCGGCGTCGCACCAGATACCGAAACCATCCCGGTCCGTGTCTTCCCCGACAGCGGCGGGGCCCGGTTTATCGACATCTTCGCCGGCATCGACTACGCCGCCAGCGTCGGCGCTGACGTAGCGAACTTCAGCCTCGGCGTTCCAGGCGTACTACCACCACAGGCCAATCAGGGCGGAATCCGTGCCGCTATCCAAACGGTCTTTCAGAGCGCTGTTCGACAGGGGACTGTCGTCAGTGCAAGTGCGGGTAACGCTGGTGGAAATCTTCAACAAGGAGGTGGATTTAGTCTCCCGAACAGCGTTCCGGCAGCGTTCAGCGTCGGTGCGACAGGACCCAATGACGAGCGTGTGTTCTATTCCAATTTCGGCACCAACGAAATCGATGTGGCAGCACCGGGTGGTGGCTATGAGACTTTGGAAAAGACACTCTCTACGGAAACGGAATTCCCATTCCCGACGAACCTCATCTTCACGGCCTACCCGCTCGAACTCGGTGCGTATACCTACATCGCTGGCACCTCCTTCTCCGCGCCGCAGGTCGCCGGTCTGGCGGCGCTGGTCCGCTCTGTCGACCCGTCGCTCAACGCGGCACAGGTCGAACAGGCAATTAAGAAAGGCGCCGAACTCGCCAACGGTAACAGCGACCCAGACCTCGGCGCTGGCCGCATCAACGCGCTGAATACCCTCGAACTGCTGTAGGAGAGATTCACTCGGCTCCAGACAGTCCAAACGTCGCGTCGAGGTGGTCGTACCACGCCGGTTCGGAGAGTGTCTGGGTTTCCTGGTCGTTGCCCTCGACCCTGCGAAGCGTTCGGTCGTTACAACTCACGTGGCCCGATTCCGTCGCGATACTCACGAACGGCTCGCCCGTGAACGGTGACTCTTCGGCGGCCTGCAGGTGGTCGTTGGCTGCGTCAAAGTATGACAGTGAGCAACTTCTCGCCTCGAAGACGTACCGTCCAGTCCAGCCTTCGCCGTCGTTGTACTCGACTCGGTGGGTTTCCTCCGGACGCTCGCTCGGGACGACCCGCCACTCCGCCAGTGGGCCGCTTGCTGTTCCACTGTCGACTGGGACTGGGTGGCGTAGTTTCCCTTTGCCGAGGCCAACATCGACAACGTAGGGCTGGTCGAAGTCGACGAGGATGCTGTGGTGGTTCGCCGGAGTCCCCGGATCACCGCTATCGTCCAGCACACGCGCCGGGATACGCCTGACGTCGTAGCCCAGTTCGCCCAGCAGCCAGCAAAACAGCCCGTTGAGTTCGAAGCAGTAGCCACCGCGCTGGTGGTCGACGAGTT
>JAQCNR010000015.1 GCA_028274925.1 Halovenus sp. | reverse complement strand
GACTCGTCGGCCCGTACTGGGGATTGCTCGGGATTGCCGTGCCAGTGCTGGCTATCTGGGCGTACCTCCTGTTCGCCGCGATGGGCTTTGCGGAGTATCTCGCATTCTTCGTCGAGTCATTCGCCTCGCCGATGCCCTCGCTACTGGTCGTCTGGGCACTCCTCGCAGGCTTTTTACTCCTCAATTACGTCGGCGTGCAACTCGTTGTCCGCGTCCAGTTGGCGATGGTCGCGCTGCTGGTCGGTGGGCTGATCACCTTCATCATCGTCGGCGCGACGGGCGTCGATACCGGCAACTACCTGCCGCTGTTTCCCACCGAGGGCGAGGGCGCGCCGTTCGCCGGCGGCTTTAGTCCGCTGCTCATCGCAATCGTGACACTGTACATCCCGTTTCAGGGGTTCGGGATGATTGTCGAGATTGGCGAGGAACTCAAGAATCCGATCAAAAACATCCCCCGCGTGCTCGCCATCGGGATGGGCGTCGTCGTCGCTATCTCGCTCGGCGTCGTCGTCGTTCTTGCTGGCGTCCTCCCGTGGCAAGAGGCTGCGCCCGTCATCGAGTCAGGCGGTGGACTCGCCGCAGTCGCAGCAACGTTCACCTCGAGTGAGGTTGCCGCCCTGATTGCGATTGCCGCGTTGATTGGCGCCGCGACGACTATCAACACGCTGTTTACATCCTACTCGCGGACCATCATGCGCGCGGGCCGTGACGACGTGGTTCCCAGTTCCTTCGCGGGAGTCCACGACAGATTCGGGACGCCGACGACGGCGATTCTCGCGCTCGGCGTGCCACCGCTGGTTCTCGCTCCGGTTGCTATCTACGCCAGCTCGGTCTTTGCGGTCGATATGTTGGATTGGCTCGTGACGGTCACCGTGACGGGTATTTTCGTCGCCTTCGCCATGCTCGGGGTCGCACTGTGGCGACTCCCCCACATATTCCCGGGGCGGTACGAACACTCCTTCTACAGGCTACCGATGCCGTTGCTCAAGATTGTTGCCGTCGGGAACACGGCTGTCTCCGTCATCTTCGGCGTGTTCGTCGTGCTGAGCCAGCCCTCGGCGTTTCTCGTGGTGCTCGGCTGGATTGGCGTCACGACAGTCGTCCACCGGTACCGTGTCCGGAAGTACCGCAACAAAGGTGTCGACATCACCGAACGGATGTCGTCATTGCACGGCCACGAGTAACACGGTTGACAACGAGGAACTAAGAGTTATATATGAGCAATCTGCTAGCGGCGGCATGGCCAAATATTCGACAGGTAGCGGTAGTGGCAGTTCTGGCGACAGCTGTGAACTCTGTGGGGCAGGGGATGTCAAGACGCAAGAGGTGAACGTTGCCGGTGCGCAACTGGAGGTTTGCAGTGATTGCGCCCAGCACGACGACAACGCTACCAAGAGTAAGAAGTCCAGCAACGACGGAGAGAGCCGGGAGAAACGGGCCGCACAGAATACCGCGAAGATGCACGACGCCGCCAAGCCAGACAGTTCACACTGGGAGAGCGGTGCGGACTACGATGACGACCAGCTTCCCTATCTTGTCTCCGATTACGACGATATTGTGACTGACGCGCGCCAGAAGGCTGGTTACCAACTCGGCGAACTCGCCGCTGAACTCGACGTCGACGAGGGTGACCTGCTCGCGCTCGAACAGGGCCGGGCCATTCAGGCCAACCTCGGCGGCAGCATCGTCGCCGCTGTCGAGGAGTTTCTGGAGGTTGAACTCGTCGAATCTGAGTAGCGTGGGGTAGGCTTATCTTAACCCGTCTGCTACCCTCAGGCAGATGGCTGATCAACTCAGGAGTCTCCTCGTTGGAGACTGGTGGCGGTACACGATCAGCCTGCTCGGAACGTTGATGCTCGCTGTCGGGGTTGCAGCCGTCTTTCTCGACGGCGAGTTGACCGACGAAGAACTGCTGCAAGCCGCTGGATTGGTTGGCATCTGTCTCGTGTTGATCGCTGTCGGCGCCCGGATTGCGCTGACGATTCGGGAGTTCAACGAGATGGGTCGCGTCCTCGGGTGGATGAGTCTCGGTATTCTCGTTGTTTCCGCAATGGGTGCGTGGGCAGCAGTCATTTTGCCGACTATCGACTCGATGTTCGAGTCGGCGTTCATCTTCCTCACCGTCCTCGCTGCAGGCACGCTGTTTGGTTCGGTGATTGGCTACTACGACGTGCTCGTTCGAGAGCTAATCACGAAAGCCAGCCGCGAACAGGCCCGGCGAGAGTTTCTCGACGAGCAGCAGGAAACGCTGTCTTCGCTCAATGGCATCCTCAGACACCAGATTCTCAACGACCTCTCGGCAATCACTGGTCGGGCCGAGTTGATGGAGGCAGGAAAGGTCGAAACGGACGACGGTACTGAGACGATTCTCGAGCACTGTGAGCACATGGAACAGGTTGTCGACCGCGTCGAAACACTCGTCGACATCCAGACACACGCGGCAGACCCAGCAGCGTACGAACTCGTGACTGCGCTTCGTGACGGCCGAGATGTGGCGGCGGCCACCGGTGAATTAGCTGTCTCTGGCCTCGACGCCGTCGAGACGACAATCCGTGCCGACGAATTACTCCATCTCGCCTTTGCCGAACTGTTCGAGAACAGCACTATCCACGGGGATGGAGACGTGTCTGTCACGGTAACCGAAACCGCAGACACCGCACGGATTGAGATTCACGACGGCGGCCCCGGTATCGAGGCTGACCGTCCGTTCGACCCCAACACCCGCGGCTACCACAGCAACGGCGACGGTCTCGGCCTCTACTTTGCGTCACTGATCGTCGACCGGTACGACGGGACCGTCGATATCTCGCGCGCGACAGACCCGACAACAGTGCTCGTCGAGTTACCGCTCGAAACTCGGGACCAGGAAGAGTGATCAGTCGTCTGCGCTGGAAGCGCTGTCGATGACCGGCCGAGAGACCTCACGGTCGGTCTGTTCGCCCTCGACGTCGTAGGGGTACTCGCTAGTTACACAGCCCAGACAGAGATTCTCGTGGTCTTTTCCGAGGGCGTTCGTGATAGCCTCGATGGAGAGATACGAGAGACTGTCAGCGCCGATTTCGTCACGGATTTCCTCGGTCGTCTTGTCGGCCGCAATCAGTTCGTCCCGGCTTGCCATGTCGATACCGAGATAACACGGGGCAACGATCTCCGGCGACCCAATCCGCAGGTGAATCTCCTCGGCCCCGGCGTCACGGAGCAACTCGATAAGCTGCGTCGAGGTCGTTCCGCGGACAATCGAGTCGTCGATCAGCGTCACGGTTCGGCCCTCGATTGTCGATTTGATCGGGTTGAGTTTCAGCCTGACTGCCCGTTCACGTTCGTCCTGTGTGGGCATAATGAACGTCCGGCCGACGTACCGATTTTTCATCAGCCCCTCCGCGAACTCCGTCTCAGCCCCGTCCTCGGCCGCGGCTTCCGCGTAGCCCGACGCAAAGGAGCGTCCGGAGTCAGGGACGGGCATCACCACATCGGTCTCGACGCCGGATTCCTCCCAGAGTTCGCGGCCGAGATCACGGCGAACCTCGTAGACGAGTTCCTCGTCGATAACCGAATCTGGGCGCGCGAAGTAGACGTGCTCGAAAAAGCAGTGTGCCGTCTGTGGCTCGTCGGTGAGTTGATAACTGTCGAATCCGGAGCCATCGGGGCGAAGGACGATGAGTTCGCCCGGACGGACATCTCGGATGAGTTCGCCACCGAGCGTGTCGATGGCTGCAGACTCAGAGGCGAGGACGTAGCCATCTTCGAGTTCACCGATACACAGCGGTCGGTTCCCTTGCGGGTCACGCACGCCGAGGACCGTCTCGTCGTGCATGATCGTCAGCGAATACGAGCCATGAATGCGGCCCATCGTCGACTTCACTGCACGTACGAGGTCCTCTTCGAGGAGGTTTCGTGCAAGGTCGTGTGCGATGACTTCGGTATCACCGTCTGAGGTGAAGGCGTGGCCCAGTCCGGCCAGTTCGTCCCGGACTTCCTCCATATTGACGAGATTGCCGTTGTGGGCGAGGCCAAGTGAGCCACTTTTGAACGAAACCGAAAACGGCTGCGCACAGCAGGTGTTCACGCCACCGGCGGTCGGATACCGGACGTGTCCGATGCCGTTTGCTCCGCTGAGGGCGTCGAGGTCGTTCTGGTCGAAGGCGTCGCCGACCAGTCCCATCTCGACGTGTTCGTGTTGCTGGAACCCGTCGTGAGTGACGATTCCAGCCGATTCCTGGCCGCGGTGCTGCAAAGCATACAAAGAGTAGTAGAGCGGACGCGCGGCCTCCCTATCCGTCAGCGAGACACCAACAACGCCGCACTTTTCGTGCATTTTATTCGCCAGCTTTCTTATCCCAGGAGTAATCACGGCGCTTTGCCGATTTACCGAAGCCACACGACGAACAGACCTTCTTTTTCACGTGATACGACTTCTCACCGCAACGTCGACATTTCACGTGTGTTGTCGTGTTCTTCTTTCCCTGGCTTGACGTTCCAGTCGTCATGGACGTATCGATACGACGTTATCCCCGCGTATAATCGTTGTGTCTTCCTCCTCCTCGACGACGAGGTTCATATGTTGGTCGTAGCCAGCGAGCGTTCCCTGGTAGATTTCGCCGTCCTTCAGTTGGACGGTGACACTCTCTCCGACTGAGGTTTCCAGCACGTCAAGCGGCCGGTTCCCGTTCTCGCTCATACACGTACCCGGTGGCGAGATGTGCTTAAACGTACCGGCTCGGAATCCACTCGTCGTATGCTGGCTTCTCACACGGTCACTCTGTTGTCGAACTTTCTTCGGCCAGCCGCTCGATGCCAGCCGCAATCTCGCCTGCAGTGTCAGGGTCGAGGGCAAGTTCAACCTCGTTCCCACTCTCGTCACTACACGCAATCTTGCGCTGGTCACCGAACTCCCGCACTTCGGCGTCTTCGATGTCGTAGAGTTTCACTGTCGCGTCCTTGTTCGACGCGCCGACGTGTTTCAGCGTTCCGTCTTTGAGTTCGAAGGTGAAGTCCTCCAGGTCAATCGTAAGCATACTTACTCTACGGGCGACGCTGGTAAAAGCACCGGCGGTTGGGAGCGCAACCAACCAGCCCAGACGGGAGCGTACTTCGACGGGCTTTTTATCCGGGATTGACTCCGTAGACGTATGGCCGAATTTACCGTCGCTGTTTCCGACCCGGAGACGGGGCTCACACATCAGGTAGACGTTGCAGACCAGGACGCGAATCGCTTTATCGGACGAGAAATCGGGGAAGAAGTCGAGGGCAGTGCAGTTGGCCTCGACGGCTACACGCTCTCGATCACCGGCGGCTCCGACGACGCTGGTCGACCGATGCGAAAAGACGTCAAAGGAGCGAGCCTCAAAGCTGTACTCCTGACCGGCGGTACCGGCTTCGAACCGGAGAAAGACGGCGAACGCAAGCGCGTGACTGTCCGTGGTCGTGAAGTCAGCGATTCGACCCGACAGATTAACGCGAAGATCTCCGAGCAGGGTGACGGCGAGGTTGCGGACCTGCTGTCCGACGAGGAATAAGGCAGTGGCCGACGCGATTCCGTCGGACCACCCGGCTGTGGATTCCTATTGCGTCGACCTCACGACCGTTGGGTCAACTCGTCGCCCACAGGTGCTCCTTCCTGACGAACTGACCTGCGAACCGGACGACTTCGTTCGACTCGCCCTCGCAGACCGACTGACGCACGCACAAGTGGCCTCGACATTGTCCGGCGACCCCACAATCCAGGGTGCGTACGCCAACAAACGACTGGCTCGGACCGCTGAGGGCGAGAACCTGCTGGCGGCGTGGCTAGACGACGTTGGACTGGAACCCGACAGGACGCTGGTGTTGGACGTACTGACCGACGGGTACGCCTATGGCCTCAGAAGCCCGGGCGAGCGCGTGGTGTACGACCCGGTTGAGAAACCTGACTCGTCGCTGTCAGACATTGCTGATTCGCTGTAGTGAAGCGCTCCGTCAACCTTTTGATTGCTGACAGCGTTTGCTGGAGTACCTCCGTGTTCCGCGCGGACAGTCTGAGCCATGTCGGAATCGATCATTGCAGACTTCGTCGCACAGTTCGACTCTAGTGTCGCGACCCGCGCGGAGCCAGCGAAAGGTCGTGTGCTGTTGAGTAACAAACGCCTCGTCCTCGCAGTTAACAGCAACGACCGACTGACGATTCCGCTCAACTCGATTACCGATGTCGCCGTTGGCCACGTCCCCGACGAGATTCAGGGCTTTTTCGAGTCGACTGTATCGGTCGCTTTCGATTTGAACGGCCGCCGACACAAGGCTGTCGTCGAGGCTGCGGACTCGACAATCCAGAAATTTGCCACTGTGCTGTTCAAAACAGTTCTCAACGGGACGCGGATGTCGGTCAAACACCCGGCGCGGGTCGGTGGTCGTGTGACCGACGAGTCATTCGTCGACTGTCAGTTGTTCCTGCGACCGCAGTCTGTTCGGTTCAAGACAGAGGCCGAACTGGTCGAGATCGAACTCGCAACGGTGACGAAATTCAGTCAGTCGAACCGCGAAATCAACGGCGGGGAACAGCCAGTGCTCGAACTCCAGCACATGCCCTCCGGCGAGGCGATGGTGACGATGGCCGCGATGAACACGCCGCGGAAAATGACGATTCTCGGGCGGTATCTGCGCCTCGAGTACACCGAGTTGATGAACGAACTGAAAAACGTGGAAATCTCGGCTGACGAAAAAGAGCTTCTCACTGCAATTTACTCCGGTGGCGGGCAGGAAGGCGTCTCTCTTGCGGGCATTGTCGACCTCGACCCATCGAACGTGACGATGGTACTGAACCGACTCGAAGAGAAAGAACTCGTCATCGACACGGCAAGCGGGACCAGACTCACGCCGAAGGGACAGATTGTCGTCAACCGTCACCTCGAAGAAGTCAACGTCTGACTACTCTTCGCCCATTGCCTCGCTCGCAACGTTGCGACCACGAGCTTTCAGTTCGACTTCCCGGCGCTCGCGCTCGATTTCGAGAATCCCTTGCTCGATGAGTTGGTCGTAAATCTGTTCGACCGTCTCGGCGTCCATCCCGACGAACTGCGGAATTTGGAACGGTGAGACGCCCGAGTACAGTGCCATGAGGACTTCCTGCTCGCGCTCGGAGAGTTCGACATCATCGGGGTTGGTCGCCTGATTGCTTCCGAGCAGGCCCGCGAGAATGTTGACATGGCGCTGGTTGCCGGAAATATGCGTCTCGACGGCTGTATTTCCAACCGTGTGCTCAACCTCGATGAACAGCCGCTCGGTATCGAGTACATCGCCGCGATTGCGGGAGAGGTCACCCACGTCGGCAACCTCAACCTCCACAAAACTGCCGTCGGCCAGCGCGAGACCAATCTGGTCCTCGTCGACAGCCATTCGGCCTTTCTGCCACTCGGCGTCCTGGATGACGCCACCCTTGACGGCCGGGTGTTTCGTGATAACCACCTCGCCGTCGAGAACTGCACTGTAGAGTTCGTGCTCGAACTCTTCGTGGTCCTTCGGTGCAACGAGTGTCACGTCGTTCCCAACCTGCAGTGAGAGATAGCTCGTGACGTTGGCGAAGGGCTGGCTGGCGTCGTCTCTGACCTTGATCGTCGATACCTTCGACAGCGGGATGGTGCGTTTACCCTGGTTGCTCGCCAGCACGATTCGCTTGTCTGACAGCAGGATTCGTCCGGGTATCCACTCGACATCCGGAACTTTGTTGCCGTCTTTGACAACCTGCGTGAACTTCCCTTGCTGGTCAGCAAGCGTGCTTTCACCGTCACTCATCGCTGTGGGTCTCACCTCTGAGTTGGGGACAGGCAGTCATTAATCGTTCGGGCGCAGTACAGTCGTTTGGGGTCATCCTTAGCCAGTCTGTGCGTGTCCGCCGAGTTTCGACAGCGCAGAGAAGGCGCGCTGTCGCACCTGTTCGTCGTCCGTCCGGTCAAGTAGTCGCTCGATCTCTTCGGCGGTATCCTCGTTGCCAATCTTGCCGAGGGTAAACACCGCCTGCGCACGGGCGTCACTATCTTGATTGTCGTCGGTCGCCAGTTCGAGCAGTTGTTCCTCGGTGTAGGTTCCGCCGACTTCGGCGAGACTGGTTGCCGCGAACTGTTTGGTCATCTTTCCACCGGACTCCAGCGTGTCAACCAGGGCGTCGACGCCCGCACGGTGTTCGTCGTTTTCCATCACTCGACCGAGCAGCCACGCCGTGTTCCGGCGCTGGGCCGCTTTCGTTCCGGCGTCGAGAATCTCGACCAGCGGGTCGATAACGGAGTTGTCCTCACTCTCAGAGAGTTCGTCGACAACCGTCTCGCGGATCTGGTGGCTCTGCTCCGTCGGCACGTTCGAGAGCAACTCGATAAGCGAGAACACAGCGGTCCGACGAACTGGCGCAGACTCGTCGGTCAATGCTTCGGCGAGATACGTGACCGGGTTGTCGTTGCGGAACTGGCCGAAGCCACGGACTGCGATCCGGCGAACCCGCTCGTCGCCGTCGTCGTACAACTGGAGCAGTGCTTGCAGCGCCTGCCGGTTGCCGATTCGGCCCAGCGCTTCGGCAGCCTCGACGCGGACGGCGGCTTTCGGGTCGCCCAGCAGTCCAGTCAGTGGCTCGGTGGCCCGAGCGTCGCCAATCTGTCGACAGGCGCGAGCGGCGCGGGCACGCACACGAGGGTCTGGGTCATCGAAGCGCTCGACAACCTTCGGAACGGCGTCCGGCACTTCGAGTTCGCCAATCGCGTTCGCCGCAGCCATGCGGAGTTCTGGCAGGTCGGCGTTCAGTGCGCGGACGAATGCCTTGGCTTTCGCCCAGTCGGCCGCGTCATCGCCGATATCGAGGTCGGCCATGCTCGTGATAAGTTCCTCCAGAGCCTCCTGGCCGAGTTCGTCCAATCCATCGACTGCTGTGGCTACGACAGCATCAGACTCATCTTCCTGCACGGCACGGACCAGCGCGGTGATGATATCGCCGCGGTCCTCGTGTTCGTCCATCCGGCCGAGAATCTCTGCGGCCCGTTTCCGGACCTCTGGACTGTCTGAGTTGTGCAGCGCCTGGATGATCTGTTGTGCGTTGCCGTCACGCTCGTGCTGGAACAGCGACATTAGCTCCGTCGGTAGATTCGTTGTTGTTTGTAGACCGGTTCGAAGTCGTCACGACACTCCGTCGGGAGCGTCTCTGTCATCCCGATCATCAGGTAGCCATCGGTCCGCAGTGAGCCCCGAATCGTCTCGAAAATCGGCACCTTGAACGACGAATCGATGTAGATGAGCAGGTTGCGACAGAGTACCAAATCGAAGTCAGTCTTTTCGTCGCCTCTGATGAGGTCGTGTTGCTCGAAGCTAACGAGGTCTTTGACGCGGTCTTTGACCGTGAACTGGTTTTCGTCCTGGTCAACGTATAGTTGGTAGTCATCGAGTGGTTCGAGTTCCTCTGCGATATCGCTCGTCTGTGACGTTTCGTAGACGCCCGCACGGGCGTCCGCGAGCGTGTCGTGGTTAATATCTGTCGCCGTGATTTCGATTCGGTGGTCAGCTATCTCGTCGTCGTCGAGCGCCAGCATCGCAATCGAGTACGGCTCTCTCCCGTCGGCACACGGGGCCGACCAGATTCGGACCCGCCGGTTGTTGTCGGTTAACTCCCTGAGCACCGGTCGGAGTTTCTCCCACGCGTCGGGGTTCCGGAAGAAGCCAGTCACGTTGATCGACAGCGAGTCGAGTAGCGCGTCCTTTTCTTCGTCGTCGCGGTCGAGGAGACGCTGGTACGCGCCGTACTCTTCGATATCGGTGCGACGCATGCGAGCGGTGATCCGGCGGTCCAGATAGGAGTTGTTGTAGAAGTCCGTCTCGAAATCGAGTTCGCGCCCGATGTACGACAGCAGGTCGTCGAAGCGGTCGTCCTGCGTGCTCATAGCGTCACCACGTCGAGGATGTGCACGATGTTTCCGTCACCGAGCACTGCCGTCCCGGAGAGTCCGGGCGTCCCGCTGAGAATCCCTTCCAGTGGTTTGACCACGACTTCTTCCTGTGCGTTGACCGCGTCACAGCGCAACGCAATCTGTCGCTCGGATTCGCGGATCCGGACGAGCATCTCGCCGCCTTCCGTGCCACCGTCGGTTGCTTTCCGGCCCGGCACGTCGAAGGTACCTCCGAGGTCGACAACTGGATAGATCTCGTCGTTTTGTTTGATGACCTCGCGGCCGTTGACCTGCTGGATGTCGTCGGTCCGGGTGATCTCGTCGACATTCTTGATCGGAATGCCGTACTCCTCGTTGCCCACCTGCACGAACAGCACCTTCACGATGGCCATCGTCACCGGCAGGCGCAGCGAAACTGTCGTCCCCTCGCCGGGCGTGCTGTCGACATCCACAGAGCCATCGAGGCGCGTGACAGTGTCGTGGACAACGTCCATCCCGACCCCGCGACCACTCGTATCGGTTACTTCGTTAGTCGTCGAGAAACCGGGGTGGAAGACGAGATCGTAAATCTCGGAGTTGTCCATCATCTCCAGTTCGTCGGCCGACCGGACATCGTTCTCGATTGCGGTCTTTTTGATGCCGTCAACATCGAGTCCTGCGCCGTCGTCTTCGACCTGAATGACGACGTGGTCGCGCTCGCGGGAGGCTCTGAGCGTCACGTTCCCCTGCGGGGGTTTGCCGTTCTCGACACGCGTTTCGGGAGCCTCGACACCGTGGTCCAGCGAGTTTCGGATAATGTGCATCAGCGGGTCCGAAATCTCGGTCAGGATTGTCCGGTCGAGTTCGATTTCCTCGCCCTCAATCTCGAAGTCGACCTCTTTGCCGAGTTCTCGTGAGAGGTCCCGGACCATCCGTGGGAACTTTCCGACAACTTTCTTCAGCGGGATGAGCCGCATATCCATCACCGTATTCTGGAGACTGCCGGTGATCTTGTCGAGTTCGTTCAGCGTCTCCTCGGCCGAATCCATATTCTCGTCTTCGACCGCTCGCCGCAACTTGATTCGTGAGGTGACCAGTTGTTCGACCAGTCCGTGCAGGTCATCGAGTTGGTCGACATCGACGCGGACTGATTTGATCTCGTCCACCGAATGCTCGTCCTCAGCCGCTGCGTCTGAACTCCCATCACTGCCGATACCTGAGACGATGTCGTCGGTGACATCCTCGACAGCAGTGGCCGAAATCTGGCCGACAGAGTCGAGTTCTGCGTCGACTCGGCCGAGGTCATCAGTATCCAGATACAGCCCGAAGGTGTCCTCGTAGTCGCCATCCTCGATATCGGTTCGGTCTGGGTCGGTCGCGAGGATATCGAACATTTCCTCGACGGATTCCATCGCGAACATTGTGTCGACACCGGGCATATCTGTGTCGCCCAGATCAACGTCGACGTAGGCAACCCGGTCAACATCGTCGACGTCGATATCGACACTGCTGAGGTCAGCGTCGGCACCGAACTCCGATCCACTGGATGCGTCCGCACTGGCCTCAACCGTGTCACTGTCGGCGGCGGCCCCGCCTGCGGCCTCTGCGCCGCCTTCGAGGACGTTTCGGAGTTGGGTGACCGTCTCACTGGTATCCGTGTTCGCCTGCCCCTCGGACTCGATTTGGCCGACGATAGCCTCGATTTCGTCGACTCCCTGGAAGATGAGGTCCATCACCTCTGGCGTGACGGACATGTTGCCGTCGCGCATCTCGTCCAGTAAATCCTCCATCGCGTGCGCGAGGTTCGAGGCGCCCTCGAAGCCCATCGCACCGAAGTTCCCCTTCAGCGTGTGTGCTGTCCGGAAAATCTGATCCATCGCCTCGCGGTTTTCCGGATCAGACTCCAGCTCCAGCAGGGAGTTGTTTAGTTTCGTAATTTCTTCCTCACTTTCGCGAATGAATGCATCCAGATACTGGTCGTCCATTGTTAGTTCACCTCTTGTCTGTCGCGCTCGATAGCGTCGAGAATCCCGTCGGGAATCTCACTGATCGGCAAGATACTGTCGACGTATCCCGTCTCGATTGCCCGCTTTGGCATCCCGAACACTGCTGATGTTTCCTCGTCCTGTGCGATCGTTTTCCCGCCGACTGCTTTGATCGATTTGATCCCGGCAGCACCGTCTTCCCCCATCCCCGTGAGGATGACGCCGACCATCGGGTCCTCGATGACCTCTGCCGCGCTCGACATCGTCATATCGACGGCTGGTCGGACGCTGTTGACCGGTGGGTCGTCGGTCAGTTTGACTCGAAGTCGCCCGGCGTGGTAGTTCGAGACCAGCATGTGGCTGTCGCCGGGCGCGACCAGCGCTTCTCCAGCGCCGATGCGGTCGCCGTCAGTCCCTTCTCTAACATCGTAATCACTCCGAGAGTCGATTCGGTCGGCAAACCGACCGGTGAATCCCTCTGGCATGTGCTGGACGATCAGCACTCGGAACTCCGCGTCGAGCGGGAGTTCTGACATGACCTGCTCGACCATCTTCGGGCCGCCAGTCGAGGAGCCAATCAGTAGCGTCGGATTCTCCACGTACTCGTCCGCGCTCCGCTCGGACCCGCTCCGGGAAGACACAGCTGTCGACTCCGTGGAGTCCGGGTTCCCCGCGCTCTCCCGACTCGGCCCAACGCTCGCCTCGGCGACTGAGGAGACGATGTCGACTAACTGGTCTTCGAGTCGAGACATCTCCATCGACACTTCGCCGCCGGGTTTGGTGAAGAAGTCCACTGCGCCCTTATCCAGCGCCTGGAAGGTCACGTCGTCGTTCTCGCCGGTGTGAGCCGACAACATCAAAATTGGTGTCGGCACCTCGTCCATGATCTGCTCGACGGCCTCAATCCCGTTCATTTCGGGCATCTCGACGTCCATCGTCACGACATCAGGCCGGTGTTCGTGTACCGCTTCGACCGCTTCGACACCGTTGCGGGCCTGTGCCACCACCTCGATCCCACCGTCGTTGAGGATATCGGAGATGACACTCCGCATGAAGTGTGAGTCGTCGGCGACGACGGCCCGAGTCATCGCCCGCTCACCTGCCACCGACTCGGCTGCTGTCCGAGAATCGTCAGCATTCTCGATTCGTATTCCGCCCAGTCATCAAATAAAGACTCCGCCCGCGTAATCAAATGTGATAGTCCAGTGGGCAGATTTAAGTTACATCAAGAGGTCCTTATGGATAGACAACCGGACGACGGTAGCGGATTCCGCCGTCAGACCTGCATTGTGCAGGAGGGTTACGCGATGACAGGAACAAATGGACAAGTCCTCGAATTCGAGCTAGGGGAAGAGACGTACTGTGTGAGTATCGACTACGTGACTGAAATCGTTGATGTCGGCGACCTAACCAAGGTGCCGAACTCGCCGGCACACGTCGAAGGCGTGATGGACCTCCGCGGACGGACGACCTCGATTGTCAACCCCAAAACCGTCTTCAACATCGACGACGCTGGTCGGGAGGCTGAGCGGATCATCGTCTACGACCCAGAGATAACTGACAACGCAGGCGCTGCAGGCTGGCTCGTCGACGAAGTTAAGCAGGTTGTACAGGTTGATTACAGCAATGTCGACCAATCTCCCGCCGAAGACAAGGAAGCGATCAAAGGAGTTATCAAACAGGGAGAAGGTGATTTCGTTATCTGGGTCGATCCCCAGAGGGTGCACTCGTAGGTATGATTGAACTAACCAAAACCGGAATTGACGGCCTAGACGAT
>JAQCNR010000011.1 GCA_028274925.1 Halovenus sp. | reverse complement strand
CAACGGCCCGACGAATTGCCGGTCGACCTCTCGGCAGCTGATGAGCGCACTCTACTCGGTCATGACAAACAGATTCTCGCCGTGCTGGCCGAGCACGGTCCCTCGACGACGGGCGAAATCGTCAGCCGACTCGATATGGAGAAAACCGCGATGACGGTCCGGGAGCGTTGCTGGCTGTTGATGGGCTTGGACGAGATTGTCGCCGATCGGGAGAACCAACTCGTCGACCAGGATTCGGAGACCGGCGAGTGGGGGCTGGCCGACCACATCGCCACCTCCGAACGCGGACGGATCCCAGATGATCCTCGAGAGCTGCTCAAGCGGGCCGAAGACGAGCGGGTCCGGCAGATGCGGACCCGTGGCTATGACCGGGAAGAAGTAGCCGATATCATCGGCGTTACCGAACGGACAATCCGGCACAAAGAACGCCGCGCCAAAGCCTACCAGTTCCCGCTTGATGTCGTTGCCGGGAGTGAAGCGCGGGCTGATTACCGGGATCGTAGCGGCGATAGCTGTAATGAGGCAACGACCAAAGACACTCAGTCGGCAGAGTCCGCCGAAAAATCATCAGGTGAGGTTCCGTCCGAATCCGCAGACGATACGAGCGACCAGCGTGCCCCTGTGGCCGATGCTGCTCACCAATCGGGTGATGTATGGCCAGCTGTTGGCAGTCTGGCTCGTTTTCCGGAGACCGACGAGTACGTGTTCGTCCTCAACGTCAGTTCCGCCCACGACAGACTGCAGGGCATTCGAACGACACGGCTGTCCGAGGAAACCTGCGCGCAGATTGCTGCGGCTGGCGAACCCAGTCAACTCGAACGCGTCGCTGATGCCGTCCGTCTCATGACCGAGGGACCGCATTGCAGTGGTGATGCCGACGCCTACGAGCCAATCCCACTCAAGACGGTGGTCAATCCAGAACTGCTGATGGAGGACTCCACGGGAGGGCAGTAGCGGCGGTACGAACCCGCTACTGGCCAGTTGTATAGCTACTCAAATCCGAATGGAACGTCACCATCATTATCTTTGAGATATCTGACTGCATCGGCAACACTTGTTAGTCGAACAATATAACAGTACATTCAATACGATACAGTACAAATAATACAATATGCCAATCAGTAACGATCGGTTCGAGGAACTGGGGAGCAAAGAGAGCACTCTAACCCCCGAGACGAACGCGGCGAGGATTCTCGACTTTCTTCGGGTACATCCCGACAAAGCGTTCACACAGAGTGAAATCGCAGCGAAAACCGAGGTGAAATCCGGGTCTGTCGGGCCAACGCTCGTCCGGTTGCGCGAGCGGGGACGAGTTGATCACCGTGGGACGTATTGGCGGGTCAGCGACCATGAGCGTAGCCTTGATGCGTCTACCGGGCACGCTGCCACCGTGTCAGCCTATCGAGAGACCGATGATGAGACACCAGTGATGGCGGACTGGCAGGAACACGCCGTCGACCCTCGTACCACCCGCGATGAGTCGTGACCAATTCGAGTTTGGAAATGTATTCTGGGCGCCGGACCCGTACAATGCCGGTGGAGATCCGCGACCGTGGCTTGTTCTGACTGCCAACTCCCTCCCGTATTCTGGTGAAGAGTATATTTGTGCTGGCTTGACGTTGAGCGATCTTCCAGACAATATCGAGGTGCGGAGCAACGACTGGGGCGCGGGAAACAACCCAGACAAGACCTCCTACTGTTCGCCATGGGTGCTGGCAACGATCAAACATGACACAATAGTGCGAGCACAGGGCTACGTGACAACAGAATTTGCACACAAAATCGCTGAACGGAGTGCTGAGTACCTGACTGGGGATTGTACCGACAGTTAATTTCGAGAAAATTGACTGTTGGAACCGATCTGGAGGCCGCGGATGAGGCGAACGACCAGCGGGCCACTGTGGCCGGCGACGATGCCATGCTGTCGGGTGATGTCTGGCCATCAGTTGGCTCGCTTCCCGGAAACCGATGAGTACGTGTTCGTGCTCAATGTCAGTCACGCCCGCGACAAACTGCAGGGTGTCCGGACGAGACGATTGTCTGAGGAAACCTGCGCGCAGATTGCGGCCGCTAGCGAGCCCAGTCAACTCGAACGCGTCGCTGATGCCGTCCGTCTCATGACCGAAGGACCGCATTGCAGTGGCGATGCCGACGCCTACGAGCCGGTCCCACTCGAGACGGTCGTCAATCCCGACCTGCTGATGGAGGTATCCACGGGACGGCAGTAGCGGTCTCACGGCTCAGGTGACGTATCGACTGACGTAATGCTTTTGTATACACAAATTCAACACAAATTATGACTGAAGCGGAATCTCCACCTGAGAAAACGACGGTCAATATCCGGATGACAGAGACGTTCTTGGAAGATATCGATACGACGTGGGAAGACCACGGATTCAACAGTCGGAGTGAATACATCCGAGCTGTACTACGTGACGCGCTCAAGCACCCTGAATTCAACCGTGCAGACCTGAAAGCGATGCTCGCAGGTGAAGCTGAGATTCGTGAAGGTCGAACCCACAGTAGCGATGCTGTGAAGGCTGAGTATGGGCTTGACGAGACATCACGCGACAGCGATGAGTGAATGGGACTGGCAACTCACCGACACAGCACGGCGAGATTTCGACGGATTAGATGACCATGCCCGTGACCGCATCGCCAGCAAACTAGACGAGATTGCTACCGACGAATGGCGCGACCCACCCGAACATCTTGAACCACTCCAAGGTGCGCCACATCAGAAGCTCCGTGTTGGCCCGTTCCGACTCGGATGCCGCATTGACCGCACCGAGAAGATTCTCTACGTCTTACGGATTCGAAAACGCGGTGGCGATGCATACCGCAGTGACGACGACTGATAAATCCCCACGCCCTTTCTGATGACGGGCGATCTCGCCAAGCAACTTGATATTGGAAAAGACCGCGAACGCGGTGCGGACCGCTGCTATTTGTTGATGAGACCAAATGAAATTGTCGACAGGCGCAGTGAACCCGTCGAACTCCCACCCGTGCAACTTCTTGTTTCCGCGCTGGCCTCAGTCCCGTGAGTTGCCCGAATCGGCCTCTCGAATATCGCGCAGGTCGCCCACGGTTATCGTCCCGATACCTTCCTCAACACACCGCTGGACAATGTAGCAAGTGATCAACTGAAACTCAGACCGAGGCACCGGTATCAGCTGTCGGCTGCAGTGGGAACTGAATCGAGAAGTCAATGGTCTGCGCACCACCACGGAGCTGTGGGCGCTTACGCTGCCCATCATCCTCAAACTCGATGACCCCAAGCAATTCGAGTTCTTGCAGATTTCGGTGGACTTCCCGATAATCTCGGTCAACGGCCTCAGCAGCCGCTTGCATACTCGCGGGTTCGTGTTCGACAATTGCTTCAATGAGCTTCAGATTGCGTTCCCGCATCAGCTGGTCGATATCACTGTACTCCTCAAAGTTGAGGAT
>JAQCNR010000490.1 GCA_028274925.1 Halovenus sp. | reverse complement strand
TCGCCGTCCCAGTTCGTCGTGTGGATTGACTCGACGCTGACATCAGCATTGGCGTCCTCCCTGACGCCGTCGAGTGCCTCCTCGAGATTTGACCGGTCGCCGGTAAAGCAGACCTGCCACGTTTCTCGCCCGTCTTCGATTCGGACCGGCGCACTGTGAACGAGGCCGTATTCCAGCAGTGTCGGACAGACCATGTCGTCAGGGTTGTACTCCAGGAAGAATTCCCGGACGACGTTGCCCGGCGCGTCTCGTTCCCGGCCGAACCGTTGCTGGAGGTCGAGCACATCGCCGGCGTTCTCCGAGTTCCCGATTTCCTCGAGGAGTCTGTCCACTTCCTCGTCGTCGTCCCCGTACGCGGTGAACAGTCCGTTGACCGAGGCTGGCGATGGGCCGTCCGATTTTGGCGTCCGATAGATTGCGTGTGCTAACACACCGCCGCCAACTTCCGCTGTCGCTTCGATTGCCCAACAGCCCGGATGCCAGAGGTCGAGCGTTAACCGCGTGCCGGTCGCGTTCTGTACTTTACTCATCCCCACTCACCCCAGTCAGTCATATAACCACTCAGTTGGTGGCTAAGGTTATATATATCGTGTCTACCACCTCCCAGACAGTGTCTCGCAACACTAACCGTGCGTGACAGCGAGAGAGTCGACAAATCACGCTGCTATCGGTCGGTTTCTGGCTGTCGACGGGAATATGAGCCCTCCCAAAACCTTCTATGGTCGGGTGGCCGTATTCAGGATAGGCCGGAGAAGGGATACCATGGGAAATCAGTACAAGCAGTATATCGACGGCGAATGGACAACTGGTGAGAGTACGGAGACGTTCACGAGCGAAAACCCCGCGACGGGCGAAACACTCGGGACGTTTCATCACGGGACAGAGACAGATGTCGAGCGAGCGGTAGACGCCGCAGAAGAGGCGTACGAGGACTGGCGTTCCCTCTCGCGGATCAACCGCGCAGAGTATCTCTGGGATGTGTATCACGAACTCCGTGACCGCCACGAGGAACTCGGCGAAATCGTCAGCATGGAGTGTGGCAAGGAGATTTCCGAGGGGAAAGCGGATGTCACCGAAGCCTGGCACATGGTCGAGTGGGCAGCGGGCGACGCGCGACACCCACAGGGCGACGTCGTCCCGAGCGAAGTCGCGAGCAAGGACGCCTACATGCGCCGGAAGCCACGGGGCGTCGTTGGCTGTATCACGCCGTGGAACTTCCCGGTCGCAATTCCGTTCTGGCACATGGCCGTCACACTCGTCGAGGGCAACACTGTCGTCTGGAAACCGGCCGAGCAGACGCCGTGGTGCGCCCAGATTGTCGCCGAGATGATGGTCGACGCCGGGATTCCCGACGGCGTGTTCAACCTCGTGCAGGGGTACGGCGACACGGGTGCAGCAATTGTCGACCACGACGATGTCAACACAGTGCTGTTCACCGGTTCTGCCGAGGTTGGGCAGGGAATCGCCAGCGAAGTCGCACAGTACCCCGGCAAGCGCGCTGCCTGTGAAATGGGCGGGAAAAACGCCATCGTCATTACCGAGAAAGCAGACCTCGATACGGCTGTTCACTCGGCAGTGATGAGTTCGTTCAAGACCACCGGCCAGCGCTGTGTGTCCAGTGAACGGCTAATCGTCCACGCGGACGTCTACGACGAATTCAAGGAGCGATTCGTCTCGCTCGCTGAGGATGTCGCGGTCGGTGACCCACTCGAGGAAGACACCTTCATGGGACCGCTTATCGAGGCCGAACACCACGAGAAAGTACGGGAGTACAACGAACTGGCTCGCTCTGAGGATACCAATGTGCTCGTCGACCGGACCGAACTCGACGACCGAGAGATTCCAGACGGCCACGAGGATGGCCACTGGGTCGGTCCGTTCGTCTACGAGGCCGACCCCGATGCGGACCTCCGCTGTACGTCAGAGGAGGTCTTCGGTCCCCACGTTGCCTTGCTGAAGTACGAGGGCGACATCGAGCGCGGCGTCGAAATCCAGAACGATACGGAGTACGGACTGGCCGGCGCAGTCATCTCCGAGGACTACCGCCAGATCAACTACTACCGAGACCACGCCGAGGTTGGCCTCGCGTACGGGAACCTCCCCTGCATCGGTGCAGAGGTCCAGCTACCCTTCGGCGGCGTCAAAAAGTCCGGTAACGGCTTCCCCTCGGCCCGTGAGATTATCGAGGCTGTCACCGACCGGACGGCGTGGACGCTGAACAACTCCCGAGATATCGAGATGGCGCAGGGACTGTCCGCAGACATCACGACCAAAGACGAGTAACTCCGCTACGTTTTTGCTGACCCCCGTATACCTAGGAGTGTGCCACTGGAGACGCCCGCTCGCATCGTGCGCGCACTGACAGACCGCGGCTACAACGCCGAGCGAGAGGCGGTGACGCTAATCGCGAATCAGTCTGACCCCGTGCGTGCGCTCGAGCGTGCAGTCGAAAGCGCCCCCGACGACGTCCTCGTTCTGTCAGCCGAACAGGTTCGGGAAACCATCGAAAACGACCCGACGGGAGCAGGATATACGACGCCTCAGGAGCCAGCGGCGGAGAAGACGCCAGCCGAATCTTCCCCCGATACGAACCCCCACGTTTCGAGTGGAACTGACAGCGACCAATCGCCACAGAGCGGTGGAGGTGCTGCAGACGAAACGGAGGGGTCAAGAGAGGCTGACTCGGACGACTCAGGGCTGACAGAGTCGACCGCAACCGGAGCCGACGGGTCACAAACTGCAACGACCGTCAAAAGACCAGACGAAACGCCCCCGGAGAGAGGCCAGCAGTCAGCGCAAAGTGAGACAGCGGGCGCGGCCAGTGAGCGGTCAGTCGAGGGCCGGGACATCACTGTGAGTGGAGATATTGCGAGTATTGGGACCGGGAAATACAGCGATTTCGTCTCCGTCTTCCAGGACCGCTACGAGAAACTCTCGCGACAACTCCGCGGGCGAGTGAACCACCGGCCGGCCGACACCATCGAGCAGATGTCACCGGGCAGTGACGCTGCACTCATTGGACTCGTCTCGGACATCCGCTCGACGGCCAGCGGCCACTGGCTGGTCGAACTCGAAGATACGACCGGAACGTTCCCCTGTCTGATCATGAAAGACCGGGAGTTCGCCGACGACGTGCGGAATATGCTCCACGACGAGTGTGTTGCTGTCGAGGGGACGCTTGCCGACGACGGCGGCATCCTGTTCGTCGACTCGCTGCACTTCCCGGACATTCCGCGCACGCACTCGCCGTCGACGGCAGACCGACCGGTGAAGGCAGCGCTCATCTCCGACGTTCACTGCGGGAGCGAGGAGTTTCTTGGCGACGCCTGGCAGCGGTTCGCAGACTGGCTGCACACGCCAGAGGCCGCAGAGGTGGAGTATCTGCTGATTGCCGGCGATATGGTCGAAGGAATTGGCGTCTACCCGGGACAGGACGAGGAACTGGATATCGTCGATATTTACGACCAGTACGAAGCGTTCAGCGAACACCTGAAAGAGGTGCCCGGGGATATCGAGATCGTGATGATTCCCGGCAACCACGACGCCGTCCGACTGGCAGAGCCACAGCCAGCCTTCGACGAAGAACTCCGGGATATTATGTCCGCCCACGACGCCCAAATCTCGGCCAATCCGTCCACGGTGACCATCGAAGGCGTCTCGGTGCTGATGTACCACGGCGTCTCGCTGGACGAGGTGATTGCCGAACTCCCCGACGAATCCGCTACCTACGACCGGCCACACGACGCGATGGCACAGCTACTAAGGAAACGCCACGTCGCCCCACAGTACGGCGGCCAGACCCGTGTTGCACCCGAACCGGAGGACCACCTCGTGATGGAGGAAGTACCTGATATCTTCCACACCGGCCACGTCCACAAGCTCGGCTACGGTAAGTATCACAACGTCCTGATGGTCAATTCGAGTTGCTGGCAGTCACAGACGGACTTCCAGAAGAAAGTGAATCTCCAGCCAGACGTGGGATACGCACCAATTATCGACCTACAAACACTTGACCTGACCATCCGACAGTTCGTGTGAACTGATGGGGACGACAGCGCTCGCCGGTCCGGTACTCGATACCGTGCTCACTGTCGGTGGACCGCTGCTTGTCATCCTGTTTTATATCGAAGGGTTGCTCATCGGAAAGTTGGTTCAACCGTCTGCAATCTTCGTCGCATACGTCGCAATTGCACTCCCGGGTCGCGTGCTCCTGCTCGGGCTGAGTCTCGCCTGCGCCGTTGCCTGGACACTCGGCCAGTGGACACTCTACCGGAGTTTCGACGACCAGTCGCCGGATTACTTCGGGCTGCGCCGACAGTTCCCACTTCTACGGGAGTTGCCCGAGCGAGCGGAACGACGAATCGGACAGCAACGGCTCACCTTCGTGGAGAACCTGTTTGCTCACTACGGCGCACCCGCAATCCGTCTCTTGACGATGGTGCCGGGGATTCGGGGAGTAACTGCCGTTCCGGCCGGACTAAGTACGTACCCCGGGAGAAATTTCTCACTGCGATGCTCGTCGGCAACCCGATTTTTCTCGGGTTACTGGTCGGAATCGTGTACGGACTGCTCGACGTAGTTAGGCTCATCTGGTGAGACCACTCGGGTCAGGAGTCACTCGACGACAGGACCCACTGCAACGCCGACGCGGTCCACGTCCGCTGGAAGCAACTGCTCTTTCTCGGCACGCGAGAGCGATTTAATCTCGTATTCGCGGCTCTGGGCTGCACTCCGTGATGGGTGATACTCCACGTACCGCAGCGTTACTGGGCGGCGACCGGCGGTGTACTTTGCCCCGTCGCCAGCATTGTGCTCATCGACGCGGCGGCCAACGTCCGTCGTGTACCCGGTGTACAGCGACCCATCGTTGCACTCGACGATGTAGACGTAGTCCACGCTCAGCAGACGCCGCGGTCTTCGAGTACATCGAGCAATTCGGGCATCGACTCCACAACCACGTCACACGAGGGTTCGACGGCCGGTTTCGGCGAAAAGCCGATTGCGAAACCAGCCGCTTCGAGCATCGGCAGGTCGTTCGCACCGTCGCCGACAGCAATCGTCTCGTCCATCGGTTCGTCGACGACAGTTGTGAGAATATCCAGCGCATCGTCTTTCGTTCCCTCGATGAGCGGTCCTTCGACTTCCCCTGTGAGTTCGCCGTCCTCGATGGGGAGGCGATTGGCGATCAGCGTCTCCACGTCGACCCCCGCTGTTTCGAGTGCAGATTCGACGCCACGCTCGAAGCCACCGGTCAGAATCGCTGTGTAGACGCCTGCCGAATCGAGGGCCTCAACAACTTCCTCTGTCCCGGGCCGGAGCACAACTTGGTCGAAGGCCGCCTGTGCGTCGACTTCGGGGAGGCCCTCCAGAAGCGCACAGCGCTGCCGGAGGCTCTCGGCGTACTCGATCTCGTTGTTCATCGCCTGCTCAGTGATGTCGTCCATCTGGTCGGCCACGTTACCGCGCGACGCGCGGTCGCTCGTCGAGTTTTGCTCGACGGTGTCACACTGGTCACCGAGCAAAACCGTCATCTCCGAGTTCGAGAGGGTGCCGTCGAAATCGAACGCAACGAGTGTCATTGCCAGCTTTTCGACGCGGGGGGATTCAAAAGTCGCGGTTTCGAGCGGTCAGGCCACCGTCTCGGCGTGGAGGCGGTAGCGGCCGTGTGTCTGTTCGCTGTCGTGGTAACTGACTGGTTCCTCGACGAACGCGACGGAGTTACCGTCGACAGTCGCCGCGGTGACGATACCTTCGCTCTCTGTCGTTGCCAGTCGGCCATCGCCGTCGAACACCGAGAGGCCGTGGCCGTCGGGGTCGCGCTCGCGAAAGGCCTGTGCCGACGGGACAGCGACGCGGTTCTCATCGGTAGCGACACCGTGAGCGAAGCCGCCGATGTCTGCCGTCCACTGCTGCTCGCCGCCAGCGTAGCCGAAGGCGGTGTGTGCCAGCGGATGGCGACCCTCGGTCTCGCGACTCTCTTGGGCGTAGGTGGTCCCGGTGACGAAGACGACGGACTCCTCGGTCGCGTGGACGTGGTTCGGGTAAGCGTACAGCACCTCGTCTCCGACCTCAGTCGTGGTCGCCAACTCGGCCGTCCAAGAGACCGAGCCACTGGAGTCGAGCCCGTAGCCCCGATAGTCGCCGTGGGAGGTCACGACGACGCCGCCAGAGCGAAGGGAAACGTCGCCGACCCGGCGCTGGCCCTCAGTTCCCGGGTCCCACCGCCAGCGCACCTCGCCAGTCGCGGCGTCGAGGACAACCAGTCCGTGCTGGTGGTCGCCGGGACAGCGGTTGTACGCGACGCCGAGACGGTCCCCAGAAACGTCGAGGCTGATTGGCGAGGCGTCGGTCCGGTAGCGCCAGCGAACGATGCCGTCGGGGTCGAAGCAGTAGACCACACTCTCGAAGTTACGAGTGCCGTCCTCTCGCTCGTAACGGCGGGCCGCGACGTAGAGGGCGTCACCGTCAGTGACGATATCGACGACAAAGGGCAGGAAAAAGCGGGTCTGTTTCGCCGGGTCGCCGATGTCCTCGGCGGTGTCGTGCGCGAAGACATGCTCGCCGTTGTCGAGGTCGTACCCGCGGACACGGCCGGCGGGACTGCGCTCGCCGACGACGAGGGTCTCCCCACAGATCGCTGCCGAGACAATCGAGGAAGTCTCCCGGTCCGGGTCGGTGTCCGCCCGCCACCGTTCTCTCGTCGAATTGCGCTCGAAGGCACGAACGTCGCCGGTCGCTGTTCCGACGGCGACGACAGAGGCGTTGGCGGCGAGTGCCGACCGTCGCCCGGCGTGCCGTGACCGTGCCGGTTCGATATCGCCGAGGTCGGTCGTCCGAGCGTTACTCATCCGCGGGGAACGTCTCGTGGAGCACGTCGTGGCTCTCGGCAAGTCCGTCGAGGACGGACTCGCCCTGGCTGGTGAGCCGCCGGACCGCCTGTTCGGCGTCGCGGACGGCCACCAGTCGGCCACGGAGGTAGTCGTACTCCGGGTCCGAGTCGTCAGTCGCTGCGATTTCTTCTTCGAGGTCGACCAGCGCCGCGTCGAGGTGACGCTGGACCGCCGAGAGTGTCTCTGCCTCCGCGAGCGCTCCGATTGGGCCGGTCAGTTCGCCTTCCAGTTCCTGCTGTGCGTGTTCGCGGGCGCTCTGGTCGTCGGTTCCAAGTACGTTCATCAGTCCGAGTCGTAGTGCTTCGAGTTCGTGGCAAGTCATGTTACAGTGTTTGGTCGACAAGTTCAGAAACGATTCGGTCGCGGTCGAGATGGGACGAGACCACTTCTTCGGTGTTCTCGGGGTCGACGCCGCCGTACCAGACGCCGTCGGGGTAGACGGCGACCATCGGCCCCTCGCCGCAGCGACCCAGACAGGACGTGCGAGTGATTCGGGCGTCGCAGGCCTCCGAGTCCCGGGCGTGCTGGCGGAGTCGTTCGAGTACTTCGGGTGCGCCGTCGGCGGCACAGGTCTGGTTCGTACAGACGGCGACGTGTTTCTCGGGTGCGTCGTGGACGTGTGGGTCGTCGTCGACGTTCTCGCGGTCCTCGTGTTCGGCCTGGTGGGTCAGCGCGCGCAGCATCGCCCGCGCACCGCCGACATCCTCCTCGTAGCCGTCGAGTTCGACCTTGTACTTGCAGGTGTCACAGGACATCTGGACGCTCTCGGTGCGGGCCTCCTGCCAGCGGTCACCGAGGACGTCAAGCAACCGTGAGTCCGTCCCCAATGGGTCGCCGGCCGCCGCGTCAACGTAGGGATACTCCCCATCGAACTCGTCAGCTCCATCGCGGACCCGGCCAGTGAGCACGCCGTCGCCGAGCATGTACGGCAGGACGACGACGGCGTCCGGACGGCTCTTGGCAACAGTATGGAGCCGCTCGTCCAGTTCCGGTTCAGTAATGCCTATGAAGGCAGTCTCGACGGTGTCGAACTCCCGGCCCTCGTACAGCAGGCGAGCGAGTTTGGCCGCGTCGCTGTTGGCGTCGGGGTCACTTGAGCCACGAGCACAGAGCACGACGGCAACGTCGTCCTCGGCCCTGTCGACGCCGAGTTGCTGTTCGACGGCGGCCGCCCGGTCGTCAAGCAGGTCGACGATTGCGGGGTGGACGCCGAGGTGTGCGCCGTTGTGAATCGTCGTCTCCGGGCGGTCGGCGCGGGCCTGTTCGACGGCGAGTGGCACGTCGTTTTTGACGTGGCTGGCCGCGAACAGCGACAGTTGGACGACCGTGATGCGGGTGTGACTGGCCGCGAGGCCGTCGATAGCATCCGAAATCGAGGGTTCGGCGAGTTCGAGAAAGCCGGCGTCGACCGGGAGGCCGAGGCGACTCTCCAGCGCCGCGGCGAGTTCCCGGACCTGCTCGTTCGAGCGCTCGCGCCGAGAGCCGTGACCGGCCAGCAGCACCGCCTCGTCGTCGAAGGAATCGACGGCTTGAGCGTTGGTCGTCACGACAGCGCCCCCGTCTCACGGCCGGTCGCGCGTTCGACGCTCCGGCGGAGTTTCTGTCGTCGGTCGGCGGCGTACAGTCCCGAGTCGTCGCTACCGGCGTAGAGCCACGACGCGAGTGCCTCGGTGTCGGCGTCGTCGTCGAGGCCGAACCAGTAGCCCCCCGATGACGATTCTTCGAGGTCGTCAGTCGGAACGTGTGGCTCGATTTCGTCGAGTAGTGACTGGATCGTTCGCAGGAGTTGGTCGTCGTCGTGGACGAACGAAATACCAACCGAGCCCGAAGACTCGCGGAAACAGATGGTGCCGCAGGCTTCGAGCAGGCCCCGGAGCAGTTGGCGGTACTGCTCGCTGAAGGCGTCGAAGCGGTAGCCACCCGGCGCGTCCGACTGCGGGAGCCCCAGCGCCGCGCTCGCCCGGCCCGCTGGAGCGCCGACGACGGTGAGTTCGTACTCCTCGTCGTAGCGCACGATAGAGCTATCGTGTGCCGACTCGCGGGCGGTCTGGCGCTGTGCAATCTCGTCGGCACCGGTCAGTGCAGCGAGCGCGTCGGCCGTTTGTTCGTCGCTCGCCCTGACGATGACGGCGTCGTCGGTCAGGTCGCCGTCACCGGCGACACGGCCCCAGAAGTACGCCGTCGCCGGTGTCGCTTCGAGCAGGTCGGTCACGGGGTCAGGCGTGGCGTCAGTCATCGTTGGCCTCCATCTCGACGGTGCCTTCGACGGCATCGACGCTAATGGCGTCGACTGGACAGGCCGCCGCGGCCTGTTTCGCCGTCTCGATATCCTCGTCGATATCCGCGACGATGTCAGTTCCCTCCAGTCGTGTCTCGGCGTCGATGGTCGCGAGGCCGTCGCTGTCCTCGACGAAGCGGTTGTCGCGGACGAGACAGGCGAAGATACCCTTACAGGCGTCGCGGTCGAGGCGAATCTGGTGAGTCATCAGTAGTCGTACTTCGATTCGTAGCCGCGGGGAGTCACCATCCGGTCGTCCCAGACGTAGGTCTCCTCGTTGCCGACGACCAGCGTCGTCGTCATGTCGACGAGGTCGCTCTCGCCGAGGTCCGGGAGGTCTGCGAGGTCGACGATTTCGATTTCCTCGTCGTCGCGACCCGCACCGTGGACGATGCCCACCGGCGTGTCGGGGGCGCGGTGTTCCAGCAGAATCTCACAGCACTTCTGGAAGTTCTCCCGGCGCTTGCGACTCCACGGGTTGTAGACCGTGATGGTGAACCCCTCCTTGGCGGCGCTGTGCAGGCGCGATTCGATTGTCGGCATATCGGTGAGGTGGTCCGACAGCGAAATCGAGACGGTGTCGTTGACCAGCGGTGCGCCGAGTCGAGCGCCACAGGATTGTGCCGCCGGCACACCGGGAACGACCCCGAAGTCGACCATCGTCGCCGTCGCGCCCTTCGATTCGAGGATTTCGAGTGCTAAGCCTGCCAGCGCGTAGACGTTCGGGTCACCGCTGCCGACAATTGCCACGTCGTTGCCGGCGAGTGCGCGGTCGATTGCCTCCTCCGTCCGGGAGACTTCGCCGCACATCGGGGTATCGTAGATTTCCTCGGCGTCGTCGGTGATCTCCGTGGGAAGCAGATCGACGTAGGTCGTGTAGCCGACGATGTGGTCGGCGTCGAACAGCGCCG
>JAQCNR010000474.1 GCA_028274925.1 Halovenus sp. | reverse complement strand
CGAGGCCATCGAGCAGCGTGAGCAGTTGTGCGACGACCCGGTTCTCCATGTCGGCGTCCTCGTCACGCGCGCCAGCGATAGAGTCGACTTCGTCGAGGAAGAGAATGGCCGGTGCGTTCTCGCGGGCACGCTCGAAGGCAGCGCGCAGTTGCTCCTCTGATTCACCCTTGTACTTCGAGACGATTTCGGGGCCATCAATAGTCTCGAAGTAGGCGTCAACTTCGTTGGCGACGGCACGAGCAATCAGCGTCTTGCCGGTTCCTGGTGGGCCATAGAGAAGCACGCCTTTGGGCGGGTCGATGCCGAGACGAGTGAACAGTTCTGGCTCCGACAGCGGCAGTTCGATCATCTCCCGCACCAACTCTAGTTCCTCGTCGAGGCCACCGATATCCTCGTAGGTCGTGTCGGCCTCTATGTCGTCCTCAGACTCGGACTCGTCAGGTTCAGTCTCCGTCGGCGAGGCAATGTCCGGGTCGACGCTGACGCTGGTCGACTCGACAATACGAACCGAGCCGGTGGGAGTGGTTTCTGTCACGACGTAAGGGCCGTACCCCTCGATTCGGACTTGCTTGCCGACGCTGACGAGACGGTCGCGCAGGCGTTTTCCGATCACCTGCTCGGCAGGTGCGGTGTCAGCGTGTTCGCTTGCGGGCTGGAGCGTCACCTGGCGGGCGTCCTCGACGGACGCTTTCCGGACGTGGACGCTGTCGCCAATGTTCACGCCGATACTCGCGCGGGTGTCGCCGTCGATTCGGATAACCTGTTCGGCGTCGTCGCTCGGCCAGACCTTCGCAACGGTTAGCTGGTCAGCTTCGATGATGATTGGGTCACCGCTGAGTACGCCGAGTTGGCGCTGGGTATTCGAGGAGAGGCGGGCAATACCACGGCCAGCGTCACGCTTGCGAGCACCCTCGACGCGGACCTCGACGGCTCCGTCACCGGCAGTCATGACTCAGCGTAGGGCTGGCGGGCAGTTAAGCCCACCCGACTGTCACCGGAGTAACGACTATATTGTATACTGACAGAAGTACAAGTATGGTCACGACCACAATGCGGGAGGAAATGACCTGGTACGAGTGTGAGACCTGTGGCCTGTTGTTCGACGTCGAGGAGGACGCTCGCGAACACGAACGCAACTGCGACGAGGAAGACCCCCCGTATATTCAGTGATCGGCCGGGACGAGTTCGTAGGAGTGCTCGCTGAACTGGTCTTCCTCGGAGACGAACACCCGGCCCGAAAGGTCGCTCTCGACGACGATTTCGTCGCGCAACCCGCCGCCGCGAACCGTGACGCCGGGAAACAGCGTCGTCTGCTCGTCGGCGTCGAGAAGGACGCGACCCACGCCAGTGCCTTCGAGGATAGCCGCGTCTGTCCGCCGCTCGTTGACGTACAGCAAGACGCCGCTGGTCTCAGACTCGTCGACGACGAGGACGTGCGTATCCTTTCCCGGCGTCGTCTGATAGGGTGACTCCGCCACCGTTGGCACACCGCGATAGAGAATCTCTCTACCGTCAGTGTACTCGACAGCGACACCCTCGTCGAGTAGTTCGACCGACAGCGTATCCGGCGCAACCTCCTCGAACCCATCCATAGCTGGAAATTGGCCGCCGACGGTAAAAACGACGCTGGTCTGGTGAGCGCACAACTCACAATCATCACAGGTAAGTGCTGTCGTGTAAGAGAGTGAGACAGGATGGACGGGCAGGCAAAAGCACCAGCTGCGGGGACAGTCCTGAACGCGCTCGCGACCGGAACCGGTGCAGCCTTTGCAATCGAGGAGTACACGACCGCAACCGTCGAACTCTCCGACAACGCCGGTGTAACGGGACATATCGAGGGAGCTGACGACGGCGATACACGGCTCATCGAGCGCTGTGTCGAACTCGTCACTGAGCGCTTTGGCGACGGGCAGGGTGGCTACGTCGAGACGGCGAGTGACGTGCCGATGGCCTCTGGACTGAAGTCGTCGAGCGCCGCCGCGAACGCGACGGTGATGGCAACGCTCGACGCCCTCGGCGCGACTGAGAGAGTCAGCCGAGAAGACGCCGCCAGAATCGGTGTCGAGGCAGCGCGGGACGTTGGCGTCACCGTCACCGGAGCCTTCGACGACGCGAGCGCAAGTATGCTCGGCGGCCTGACCGTCACGAACAACGACGAGGACGAACTGCTCGCGCGGGACACGCCAGACTGGGACGTGCTCGTCTGGACGCCACCCGAGCAGTCCTTCAGCGCTGACGCCGATGTCGAGCGCTGCCAACAGATTGCGCCCATCGCGGAGGTGGTTGCGGAGTTGGCACTCGACGGCCGCTACACCGAGGCGATGACAATCAACGGACTGGCCTTCTGTGCGGCGCTTGGCTTTCCAACTGAGCCGATGATGGAGGCGATGGACGCCGCGGGCGTCTCGCTGTCCGGCACCGGTCCGAGTTTCGTCGCCGTCGGCGAACACGAGCAACTGGCAGCCGTTCGCGAGCGCTGGGAGCGCCGCGAGGGGACAGTCTGGCTGACACACACGCAAACAGAGGGAACACTGACAGATGTCTAACAACGACGACACGCTCGAGGGAGGTATCGACCCACAGAACATGAGTCTCGACGAACTCCGCACCGAAATCCGCGGGATTGACCGCGAAATTGTGGAGCTAATCGCCCGGCGAACCTACGTTGCCGACACGATTGCACAGGTCAAAGACGAACAGGGACTGCCGACGACCGACGAACAACAGGAACAGCAGGTTATGAACCGCGCTGGCGAGAACGCCGAGCAGTTCGATGTAGACGCCAACCTCGTCAAGGCGATTTTCCGCCTGCTGATCGAACTGAACAAGGTCGAGCAGCGAGAGAGCCGATAGCTCGAAATTCTACACTAAAAGCCGTATGAGGGCCGTTTAATTCTCACAATGTTCTTCCGATAGCTGCTCTTTTGATTCAGGCTCGGTAAAAAACACCGTGCCCGGTTTCGGTGGCTCCGAAGGATGTGGTAGTGGAGAAGGGCACAAACGTTTTGCTCCTACACTCACACTGTACACATATGGGTTCCGAGTCCAAGAAGAAGCGCGTCCAGTTCCGTGCACCGAGAGGACTGGTAGACAGGGCTGACGCGCTCGCTGCGGTGTTCGAGACGGATCGGACGGACATCCTCATCTCCGCGCTTCGGGACTACTTGCGGGACGCCGCGCACTCCGACGAGGTGAAACAGGAGATCGCGGAGGCCTTCTACGACGACGAGATCACGTTCGAGGAACTGAAAGACCTCGTCGGGCACGAGGAGGCCGCCAACTTCCAACTGTTGAAAGAGCAACTGACCGACGAATTCGTGGACGAGGTCGCGGAGGATCTGGCCGACTCGTAGATGGTTCTGATAGTCGCCGACACGTCGGCTCTCGTAAGCCTCGGGACGGTGGCGGGCACTTCACCGAATCCACTCGACCGTCTCCTCGATTCGCACACCGTGGTCGTCCCAGAGCAGGTCGTCGACGAACTCACCGAGACGGCGTCCTACGACGACGCATCTGGTGAGGCGGCACAGGCGGTTCTCGACCGTCGCTCTGGGTTCGAGACTCGTTCCATCGAACTGGACGAGACGTTCCCGCTGGATGACGGCGAGAACGCGGCGGTCACGCTGGCGAACGATATCGACGCCGTGCAACTGCTCTGTGATGAGTTCAATCGACTTGCGCTCGTCCACGCCTCGCTGGCCGAGACCCGCCTCGTCACGACGCCCACTCTCCTCACCGCACTGGTTCGCAACGACACGTTCTCGCCGGACGCTGCCGACGGGTTTTTGACCGAAATGAGTGACGCTCGCAGTTGGTCGTCGAACTCCTACGTCGAGCGGGCGCAGTCCACGCTTCGACAGCAACGCGATGACGAGCAACCCGATCCGAAATAACGACCTGTAACGGGCCGTTCTACAGATTCTTCGAAACATACAGTGGCTGACGAGAATCGTGCGAGGGCTACAGAGGAGTGTTCACACGTGCGAATCAAGATTCTCATTAGCATCTGACAACGAGAGTATCCTGTATTCAGAACTAGTCACCGTGGCTTTTTGACCCTACAACGGACGCAACTGCATATGACGGAGGAAATATCTCTGGATGGCCGGACGCTTGTTGGAGTTGCAAACACCGAAAATGGTGAGGTGAGTGGCGATACCCGCTTCCAGTTCGAACAAGAGGGAGAACGGATTTACGCACACTACTCGGGTGGAGATATCATTGAGGGCCATCTTGTTGGCACCTTCGACGGTTGTGAGTGGGAGATCAGGTATTCACAGATCAATTCGGAGTATGAAACTGCTAGCGGACATTCTATGGGCACCGTCACACTGCTTGACGACGGCCGCGTTCGTGTCGAAGACGAGTGGGAATGGGAGTTACAGGACGGCGGTGGCGAGTCTGTACTCGAAGAGGTGGCCTGATATGGAGTAATGTAGTCAATTGCCGGTCATCGCTGACCAGTAATTCGTTACAATAATTCGTATGAAGCACCCTTCTGGTACCAGGTACGCGCCCTCTATTCAGTACGCTTGTTGAATCCTATCGCTATCTGTGGGTTTCGATATAGCCGTTCGGAACTGTGTGACAGCCGATATTGGACGCGAGTGTTGTCTCTTTCTCCATCGGCCAGTATGGTGGATATTATCGAGTTGAACAAGGTCGAGCAGCGGGAAAATCGGTAGTAACCGCCGTCATCTGGGACGGGTGTGCGCGAACAGACCACCAGAGAGTCACCCGACCGTACGGGTCCTGTATTGTTTCTCCGAACGTGCCGCTCTGCTTCCGTTCGTCGAGCAATCCAGAACCCGGAGACACACGTGACCGCGGGTACCGGGGTAGCTTGTCCTCAATCGGTCCCCAGTATGTCGGCGGGAACTGCAGTGATACCCAACTGGCAGTGCGAATCTACTGTGGAGATAACCGCATAATGCGAAAAGCTAACAGGCAATAGTGATACCGTGATAGGTACATATGCCAGAGCCAGTCATCGCATCAGTCGGCGCCTCGCCGCTCGGCCGCACGGACCTACCGGGCCGGGACTTGTTTTCAGTCGCCCTCGCAGAGGCGTTCGACGGCTTGCCCAACCCCGCTGACCTCGTGGAGGCGGTCTACGTCGGCAACCAGTCCGAGAGTTACGAACACCAGATTATGCACGGGACACTGCTGGCCGAATGGGCCGGCCTCCGGCACGTCCCCGCCGAGCGAGTCGAGGGGTGTGCCGCTGCGGGCGCGCTCGCGCTTCGCCACGCGGTCAAAGACGTTCGCAACGGAGAGCACGATGCTGTGCTCGCCTGCGGCGTCGAAAAGATGACCTCCGCGGGCACCAGCGGCGCAACGGACGCGCTATCTGCGGCGTTCGACCGTGCCATCGAGCAGCGCTCTGGCGTCACCGCGCCCAGCCAGTACGCGCTACTGGCCCAGCGGTACCTCCACGAGACGGACGCGACAGAGCGCGATCTTGCCAAGATTGCGGTAAAAAACCACGAAAATGCCGCTCACAATCCTCGAGCACAGTTTCCGAAGGAAATCGACGTAGCGACGGTCCTCGAATCTGACGCTGTTGCCCCACCGCTGAAACTCTACGATTGTGCGCCGGTCGGCGATGGCGCTGCAGCCGTTCTCGTAACGACCGCTGAGCTAGCGGCCAGCCTCGACCGCCCACAGGTCCGCGTCGCGGGCAGCGGAGCCTCCGCAAATAACATCGCGGTCGCCGAGCGAAACATGACCGAGATCGCCGGCGCTCGCATCGCCGCCGAGACGGCCTACGAAGAAGCCGGCATCGACGCCGAAGCTGTCGATATCGCGGAAGTCCACGACGCCTTCACCGTCTGTGAGGCCCTGCTCGCGGAGGCCGCCGGCTTCGCCCCCACAGGAACGGGCTACCAGAGCTACGAGAACCCAGCCGAGCGGACAGACGGCTGGACGGACGTGCAGTTGAGCCCCAGCGGCGGTCTGAAGGCTCGCGGCCACCCCATCGGCGCAACCGGACTCTTGCAGGCGCTGGAAGCTTACGAACAGCTTACAGGAGCCGCAGGTGACCGGGCGGTAGAGGGGGCCGAAACGGCCTTGTTGCTCAACGAAGGGGGCGTCGCGGATGCCGTCACCGTTGGCCACGTGCTCACGACGGCGGAGGTATCATGACTGACGCACTCGATGCGAGCGACCCGCGGACGCTGCCGGGCTTTTTCGATGCCCTCGCAGAGGGCGAGCTTCTGGGTGGGGTCTGTGCGGACTGTGGAGAGGTACTGTTGCCGCCGCGGCCGGCCTGCTACGCCTGTGGCAGTCGGGCCGTCGATGTCGAACCGCAGTCGCCCAACGGACGGGTGTTCTCGTATACTGCAGTCCACACGCCGCCCCCGGCGTTTGCAGGGGACGCACCCTACACGATTGCCGTCGTGGAACTCGCTGACGGTGGCCGACTCCTCGGCCGCCTGACTGCCGACTACGCCGACGTTGCCATCGGCGACTCGGTCGAACTTACAGTGCGCGAACCAACGCCCCAAGAGCAACAGGTCGCGCTCGATTACGAGGCCGATTGGCCGGTTCACGTCTTCGAACCGCGGTGAGGTAGGCACGAGTATCTATCACAGAGTTCGGCTACCTGAACACGGTATGACAACAGCCGGACCCCCCGCTGAGGCGGTGATCACGACGAACTGACCGTTTGTCCTCTGAAGCTGACCAGCGTATATAAAGTCTACTAGGAATATTAGGAATAGTGGAAAACATTTGCAGCCCCAACAGTGAGATATGCGACCATCGGATACACATTCCGGCGAAGAACTGTACGAATGTTTCGAATGTGGACGTCGTGTCGAGGGTCCCGAGACAAAGAAGTGCGAGGACTGCGGCGGACAGCTTAGAAATCTCGGCAAGCCGCGAGACCTCTAACTCAGTCTTCGCGCTCGCGCTTCTCCATCCGGGCAACCAGGTCGTACGGACTGTCACCCTGACGAATCCCGTCGAGCAGTGCAAACGCGTCGCCCGGCGAGAGGAAGTGACTCGTCACCGCCCGGCCCAGCGGCGTCGGGTCGAGGCCGTCGATGAAGTTGTATTCCAGCAGTTTTCCGAGCGCGTGCTTCGTCGGCACATCACCGACCATCATCTCGTTGAGACGCTTGGCCGCGCTCCCGCCGACAGTAACGTTCGCCAGCGTCTCCTCGACGGCGGCACCCTCGTCGTAGCGAGTCTGGACCGGTTCCATCTCGCCTTTGAGCAGTTTGAACGCCACCTCGTCCTCGGTCATCTCCTGACTCCCGTGATAGGAGCCGTCGGGCTCGATCAGCAGGTAGACCGTTCCTTTGTCGTGGTAATCCGGTCGGCCCGCCCGCCCGAGCATCTGGTGGAACTCCTGCACCGAGAGCCACTCGATACCCATCGCCAGCGAGTCGAAGATGACCTGCGAGGCGGGGAAGTCGACACCCGCCGCCAGCGCCGCCGTCGTAACGACCGCAGAGAGTTCTTGGTCGGCGAACTGTTCTTCGACACGGGACCGGCGTCGGTTGTCGAGTCCGGCGTGGTACGGGGCCGAGGAGTAGGTGAGTTTGCGCGAAATTTCGTGACACCGACGTCGGGAGTTGGTGAAGATGATCGTCTGCCCGCGGTAGCCCTTGCTCGATTTCTGGTCGAAGGCGCGCTGTGTGAGTTTATCCTCGACATCGATTTTCTCTCGGCCGTCGAGGAAGGTGACGTGACGTTCGATAGGCACAGGTCGTTCTTCGAACTCGATGAGCGTCGCCTCCAGTGCTTTGGCGAGCGTTTCGGGATTTCCGACCGTCGCCGAGAGGTAAATCCACTGCGTGTCGCCGCTGCTCTTCTCGCGACAGTAGTATTTTAGCCGGGAGATGAGTCCGTCGAGGCGGTGGCCGCGTTCACCCTCGCCCAGCGTGTGTACCTCGTCGATGACCACTGTGCCAATATCGCCGAGATTCTTGTGCGTCCGTAGCGCGTGGTCGATACCCTCGTAGGTACCGACGATGATGTCGGCGCTGGGGTCGAATCGTTCGCCGTCGTCGTTGACTCGGCTGGCACCGACACGAAGTGTTACGTCGGCGATGTCGCCGTACCGCTCTTGAAACTCACCGTATTTCTGGTTGGCGAGCGCGACCAGCGGGACGAGAAAGAGCATCTTCCCCTCGCCGTTGAGAACACGGTCGAGGCCAGCCATCTCGCCGACGAGCGTTTTTCCTGTTGCCGTCGCGCTGACGACCAGTTGGTCCTGTCCGTCGGTTGCACCGTTCTCGACAGCGAGACTCTGGACCGGCAACAGCGTATCGAAGCGGCCTTCGAGTTTCTGTTGAATGCCGGGGTGCAGCGACAGCGAACTGACCGGCACGGGGTCGACATCCTCGACTGTTGGACTAATCTCGTCGAACTTCGTCAGTTCGGGGTCGAGGTCACCCTTGAGGAGGTTGATGATTCGTTCGAGGTCCTGCACTTCAAAGAGGAGCGATTCGAGTCGTTCCTGGGCCGTTCCGGTAATATCGCCGTGGTAGGCAAGTTGTCTGTCGAGTTGCTCGCGGGCACAGTCTGGACAGACCGTCTCAGTTTCTGTTTCGATAGCTGTCTCGGACGTAATCGGCGAGTAGACACCACTCTGGGCGCAGAGCCGGCACGTCCGGACCACCTTGGCCTCGAGTTGGTAACCGTCCAGCATCTCCTGCAGTTCGGTCCGGCCGCGCGAGGAGGTTTGCTGTGAGACGCGGATACGGTTGGCCCGGCGGGCCAGTTCGACGAATTCGTCGGGGCTACGCAGTTCCTCACTGGAGCCGTCGACGATGCGAAGTCGAGCAGGTCGGGGGCCGGCACTGGTCTCTTTCACTTCGAGAAAGCCAGTGAACACGCGACTACCGTCGCACTGGACGACGACGCGGTACTTGTCGTCATCCTCGTGTAAAAATACCGTATCGACGCGACCGACCTGCTGTGACACGCTTTGTAGTATGCGGAGGGAGTATTTGAGTGATACGAACTTGCCTCACTCTGCGAGCGTGATTTCGTCGTCGCCGGTCGGCACTGCACAGAGGAAGACGCCGGGTTGGTCGCTCTCGTTGCGGTACCAGTGGACCGCGCCGGCTGGAATGTGTATCGTGTCGCCAGCGCTGACGGTGTATTCCTCGTCCTCGATACCCACAGTGTAGTTGCCCGCGATGACGTGCTGTTCGTGCTCGATGTCGTTGGTGTGTTTTGGAACGGTCCCGTCTGGTTCGAGAATAAATCGACGCAGTGCAACGTTGGGCGCGCCGTACTCCTCGTTGGCGAGGACGCCTTTTTTCATCCCGTCGGCGGCGTCGAGTGATTCGTACTCGATATCGTTGGCGCGGCGAATCAGTGGCTTCGAGGTTGTCTCTCCCATACCATTCTTTCGGCGGCGGCTGGTTAGGAGGTTTCGCCGGTCAGCCCTGTGGCGGCGTGAGGTTCTTCATCGAGAAGTCAGACTTGGGGACGTACTCGCCGGCGAGGACGGCGAGTTCGCGCGTCCGTTCGATATCAGCGAGGTTGTGCTTGAGCAGCGCCAGCCAGCGGCCCGCCTCCCACGACTCGACGGCCGCCCCGCTTTCCGCGAGCGGGTCACAGTCCTCGTCACCAATCAGCCGGTTGTACACTCCGACGAGGTCACCGACATCGCCGGTGTCGAACCGCTGGATTGCCTCCATCGTATCCGCGTAAGGTACGTCATCGAACGGCCAAGCGACGCCATTTCTCAGACACGCCGAGCGCACGAACGGCAGGTCGAAGCCGCCGTTCCACGTCTCACCGTTGTACGCCGTCAGGTACGTCCCGTCAGCTAAGTGCTGGTCCGCGTATTCTACTACTTGTTCCAACAGCGCTCGCTCGTCGGCAACGACATAGAGGTGGACAGGCGCGTCCACGCACGCCTCTAGTTCAGCACGGAGTTTCCGTTCGTCGGCGCTGCGACCCGCCGTGTTGAGCGCCAGCCAGTTGCCGACCGAATTTCTGAAGCCAGCCACTGTGATGACAGCGTCTTCGCCGAGGCCAGAGGTTTCGATGTCGAACGCGACTGGTGAGAGTTCACTCATACCAGCACCAACACCCACACGAGACATACGAATGTGGGCGACGCTTCCGAGTTTCCGAGTTCGGCACCGGAGCCCCAACCGGCCTACTGGTTTTGGGTTCGATAGACTCGACTCGGCCCCTGACCGTCGCTTTCGACCAGATTGTACTGTTCGAGTTTCCGGAGATATTTTCGAACGGTGCGTTTGGTCTTCGGGTCCTCGACGCGGTCGGAGTACCGTGTGCGAATCTCCTTGGGCATCAACTCGCCGTGCTCGCGCAGCACCTGGTACACCGCAAGTTGGTCGTCGCTTAGGCGGTCCAGGCTCTTCTGGCGGAGTTCGGCCCGTGCTTCCGGAATGGCAGACTCGATATCGCGGTTGCTAATCTGGTCGGAATTGTCGTGTTCAGCCTGTCGGGCCGCCGACCGAAGGATACCGATTGCGTCGCGGGCGTTGCCGCGGGCAGCCTCGGCAATCCGTTCGAGTTGGGCTGTCGTCACGGCGTCCTCGACTAATCCCCACTCCGCCCGGTCGGAGAGAATCGCGACGAGTTCGTCTCGCGTGTATCTGTCGAACTCGATGGAGTCGCTGCTACGCAGGCGCGACTGCAGGCGCTCGTCGAGCGGATTGAACAGGTCGCGTTCGTGGTTGGTGACGAGAATCATCGTCATCTTCGGGATGGCGTACAGCCGACGCAACAGGTCCGGGTCGTCGATCTGGTCGGCCTCGTCGAAGACAATCAGGTACGGTTTTTCGAGTTCACGAAGTCGCCCCAGCAGTTCGTCCTGTGGTGTCGAGCGGTGGATGTCGTAGGTCGTCCCGAGATTTTCCAGCAGCTTGTACAGAATCCGGAAGTCGTTGGGATGGAGCCAGCAGTCGACGTGGGCAGTATGGACGTCGAGCACCTGCTCTTGCAGGCGGTCGAGCGTCGCCCGAGCGACACAGGTTTTCCCGGCCCCGGACGGGCCAGTGAGCAGGGCGTGCTGCGGGCGGTCACCGTCGACAACCGGTTCGAGCGCCGTTGCAAGCTGGGTGGTCTCCTCGTGTCGGTGGACAATCTCCCGGGGGAGATACTCGTCTTGCAACACCCGGGCGTCCTGAATCATACTCGTGTGATGTGAACGCGTCCTGATAAGCGGCGGGGCTAGACTTCCGGGTTTCCGGGTTTGGACTCCAACGGTAGTTACCAGAACTGCGACAGCGACGTGTCGACGTGGTCGTGGAGGGCGGCCTCGATGTCTTCGACTCGCCAGCCACTGGGAGACAGGACGCTCTCCGCGGCCCGGAGGAG
>JAQCNR010000467.1 GCA_028274925.1 Halovenus sp. | reverse complement strand
ACTCTCTTTTTTCCATCTCGTCGAGGCGGCCGACGCGGGTGACTTGGTCGGACAGGAACCACTCAACATCGCGCTGACCGACGACGCGTCATCGCTGTACGAGAAGATGGTTGAGGCAGGGCGAACGCTCATATGGGAGTACTATCCACAGTTCGAATCCGGTGCTGTCCCGCGAACGCCACAGGACGAGGACGAGGCGACGTGTTGGCCCAAGCGCGACCCGTGGCACGGACTCATCGACTGGAATCGGTCACCGCAGGAGGTGTACGACTGGATTCGCGGTCAAACGCGACCCTATCCCGGCGCATTCTCATATCTAAACGATCAGAAGGTCACGGTCTGGTCAGCACGTCCCCCGGATGAGGAAACCGCGTTCGCTCGACCGGGCGAAATTGTCGCTTGCGGCGACGAGACACTCACTGTCGGTGCGTGGGAGGGACTCATCGAACTTTCCGAGGTGGAGGTCGAAGATGACGATCCCGTTCCAGCCAGTGCGCTTGTCTCCGAGTACGAGTTCAATGTTGGAGACACGTTCGCAAATGCCCGCGACCGACTACGGGACGAGGGGTGAGGAACCGACCGACGACCGCCAGAAGCCTTATACCACCAGTCAAGACAAGAGACGTATGCGCGCCATCTACTGCGCTGGCGAGCAGGGGCGGGTTGCCCTCGATATCCTGCGCTCTGTGGACGAGGCCGGCGGCGTTGTCTTCGCCGACGACGACCCGACCCTACATGGCGAATTGGTCGCCGGCCAGAGGGTCGTCGGTGGACTCGACGACCTGACAACCCGAGAAGAGTCAGTCGCGTGTGTCGCAGCCTTCGGCGACCAGCCTAGTGTCCGACTTGAACTCGCAGACAGACTCGCGGACGCTGGCTGTGAGTTTTTTAATGCTATCCACGCTACCGCGACCGTTTCCGACAAGGCCTCGCTCGGCTGCGGACTGATGCTCAACGCCGAATCCTACATCGGCCCGGGCGCCGATGTCGGCGACCACGTGCTCATCGACAGCTGTGTGAACATTTCTCACGACGTGTCTCTCGGGCGGGGCGCGACGGTCACGCCCGGTGGGACGGTTGCAGGCGGTGTCACTCTCGGTGTCGACAGCTACGTCGGACCAGGCGCGACAATTATTGAGGACGTGACCATCGGCGAGAGTGCGGTCGTCGGTGCTGGCGCGGTCGTGACCGACGACGTTCCACCTGAAGCGACTGTCGTCGGTGTGCCCGCCTCACCGCTGGAAGGGTGACGGCGGTCAGGCGTACATCCGGAGCACATCGAACGCCTCAGAAGCCGCGCAATCACTTGCTGTGCCGCGAGTCCGCGCGAGCGCACGTAGTGCCTTCCCCGAACGCGGATGCGGGTACTCCCGTGTTTCGAGGTTGTAACACTCGAATGCCTCTATTTTTGCGTCGAGATAGTCGGTAATATCGACAAACAGTGTCGGCTCGAAGCCGGAAGTTTCTGGTGCATACTCTGTCGATGAAGGTGTCTCGTAGGCCAGTACCGCTTTGACACCGGAACCGGGGCGGGTCGCCACGAGCGTCGAGTCGTGGACAGCAACGTGGTCGCGGTTG